>JABMRA010000118.1 GCA_013202925.1 Candidatus Omnitrophota bacterium
AAGGCAGGCGCTATCTCCAGCTAGCCGCGAATTTCTAAAAATGCTTTACACTTTAGTCAATGTCTAAAGTGTAAAGCATTTTGGCATGCCGAGCGGGGATGATTTCGTGCCTCGTTTTCGCTTGATTTGTTCCCCACCTCAAGAGTATACTGAAAAAAACCATTAAAAAAGGGAGGGGCGCATGAAAACCGCTGCTATTTTATTGGCATTCCTTGTTCTCGCACTCTGTCCGGATGATTTTAGCCTTGCTGGTGAGACATGGGATTTTGTATCCGGGATCAAGGAATCGGACATAAAGGAGGTCAGCGCGGACCGGTTCAATGAAAACACTGTATATGCTGCCAGCCCAAAGGTCCTGTATAAGACCAAGGATGGCGGTGGCACGTGGAGAGCGGTGTTCAGTACAAAGGGCGATGCCAACAAGATCAATTTTATTGGCGTTTCAGTGCAGGGTGTTTTTGTCTGCACGGAAAAAGGCGTGTTCAGAAGCCTGGACGGCGAGTCCATGTGGCAAAGGATCTTCAAAGGCGTTGGCGCAGAAGAAAACAGCACGCAGCATATTGCATTTTCGGAAAACAGCACTGCGTATCTCGGGACAAAGGCAGGCCTCTTTATCAGTAAGGACAATGGCGCGACATGGAAAAAAGACCCGGGAGAGGCAGGGGGCGCGGCCGTAAAATGGATTTCTTTTTTCAAGAAAGACGTGTTTCTTGCAACAGATAAGGGCGCGTATAAGAGTTCGGATTCCGGATGGGACAGGGTTTTTGTGACCATGACAGAAGAGACTGAGTATGACACGGATTCGACAGATGAGGCCTCTAGCGCGATAAGGCCCGTTAATAGTATTTTCATAGATAAGGGCAGGATATTTCTTGCGACTGATTCCGGGGTGTTTGTGAGTGAGGACAATGGAGCCATCTGGGATAGGTTCGCGTCAGAAGGCCTTCTTTCACAAAAAGTAAAACGTCTTTTATTCAAGGACTCGCTCTATGCAGCCACGGACAGGGGTATTTTTGTTTTTGATGACAAAGATAAGACCTGGAATGCGCGGTATGAAGGTATGGCAGCAGACGAGGCGAGGGCTATGTCAATAGACACCAAAAGAAAGATCTGGGTCGCCACAAATAAAGGATTGTATAGGGCCAAAATAGATGATGCCTCTTTTCTGTCAGACGAAGGGCAGGATGTTCTTGAAAGATTCAGCCATGAGCCGGACATCAGAGAAGTGCAGGGTGAGGCTATAAAGTATGCAGAGGTCCACCCTGATAAAATCAGGGAATGGCGCGAGGCTGCCAGGCGCAAGGCCCTGCTGCCGAGAGTGTCTGTGGGCCTTGACAGATACGTCACTGATTACTGGCACTGGGACGCCGGGCAGAGTCCTGACGCATTGCAGAAAGGCGACGATGTGATATCGTGGGATGTAACGGCGACGTGGGACCTTGGGGACCTGATCTGGAGCTCTGCCCAGACCTCGATAGACACGCGCAGCCGGCTCATGGTCCAGCTCCGCGACGATATCTTGGACGAGATCACGCGGACATATTTCGAGCGCCGCCGGCTGCAGATAGAGGCCTATCTCTCGCCGTCGTCGGATTTGAAACAAAAGCTGGAAAACGAACTCAGGATCCAGGAGCTCACAGCAGACCTGGATGCCCTGACAGGCGGCTCTTTTTCCAGGGAGGCCAGTCCCCAATAGAAATGCTTTACCATTTAGTCAATGACTTAAATGTAAAGCATTTTTGGCTTGACGCAACAGGATAGATATGATACACTTGTGAAAAATGGAGAGTGTAATAAAGATGCGTTTTTCACAAGTCTTCATAATTAGCCTTATACTTCTTTCATCCATCTCTATTATAAATACCCACTATATATATGCTGAGGAACTGAAGGAGGAGGCAGGGTCTTACCGCATTCAGGGCTATGAGGCCCAGGAGAGAGGCGATATAGATGCTGCTATTACGTGGTATCAGAAGGCCACCACCATGGATCCCGAATACGCAGCCCCGTATAATGACCTGGGGATCCTGTTTGAGGCCAAGGGATGGCTCGACAGGGCAGAGCTGGCATACCAGAAGGCATTGTCAATCGACCCGAACTATGAAGAGGCCCACACCAACCTCGCGCTTCTCTATGAGAGAAAAGGCGAACTGGAAAAGGCAGCATTCCATTGGATGAGGAGATATAAGCTTGGCAAGCCGGGTGAGGCGTGGACAGAAGAGGCCATGCAGCGCCTTGAGAAATTGGGACTGCTGGATGCGAAGGAGGCCAAAAATATAAAGGTGCAAAGATCCCTCGACAAGTCACACGAGAGGAAAAAACCAGAGGCCAGAATAAAAAAGAAGGAATCAAGAAGATCTAAATCTACATCCACAGGCGAGTGGACCAGGGTCGGCCACACGTCCATATCCAAAAAAGGGACTGCCGTAAGATCCGTCAGAAAGAAAAGCGCGGCTAAAAAGGGAGACATGGAAGCAGAGCTCCAGGAATCCCTACGGCTGGCAGAAGAACGGCTCAGGAAAGAAAAAGGCAGGGAACCCAGAAAAGAACCCAGAAGAGAACCAAGAAAGGTCGTTAAGAAGGAGCGCAAAGAGGAAAAGGCAAAGGCCGCCGATGCCGAGCCCAGCAACAGCGCCAGCACGAAAGGGACAAGATACAGCGCCAAGAGTTATTATTCAAAGGCCGCCAGCTATTACAGAAACGGAGAATATTCCAGGGCCCTGGATACAATAAGGACAGCGAAAAGGGATTATCCTGACGATGCATCTTTGTTGACCCTGGAGAATAACATAAAAAACAAGATGAAGGAGGAGAGGATAGAAGATCATTATAACGAAGGCCTTATGCATTACCGCCAGAAAGATTATTCAGGCGCGAGAGATGAGTTCGAGGCAATACTTAATATCCTGCCTGAATAATTCTCCTGATTCCTAATGTAACTAAGTTCTTTCCATCCATGTATAAATAAAGATCCCTGATAAATAATGAAAAAAAAGCGGCTTTTCCTGATAGACGGAAATTCTTATTGCTACAGGGCTTATTATGCAATAAAGGAATTGAGGAACTCAAAGGGCCAGCCCACCAACGCGGTTTACGGCTTTTTGTTGATGTTGAAAAAATTGCTGGCGACCGAGGGGCCTGATTATCTCGGCGTGGCGTTTGATCTGAAGGGTCCGACGTTCAGGCATAAAAAATTTAAGGCATACAAGGCCAAAAGAAAACCCATGCCCGACGACCTGGTCCTGCAGATGCCCCTGATAAAGGAAATGGTATCCGCCTACAACATACCCATATTTGAAAAAGAGGGGTTTGAGGCAGACGACATCCTCGCCACTATCGCCAAAGAGATCTCAAAAAAGGGGATAGAGGTGTGCATCGTTACAAGCGACAAGGACGCATTGCAATTGGTGGATGAAAATATAAAGATATACAGCGCACACAAAGAGGGCCTTGTCTATGACAGAAAGGCGGTCATGGAGAGATTTTCCGACCTGGGGCCTGAGAAGGTCGTTGAGGTGATGGCACTGGCTGGAGACGCCACAGACAATATACCTGGCGTGCGCGGGGTCGGCGAAAAGACAGCAGTCGAGCTGATAAAGGAGTTCGGAGACATAGACAACCTGTACCGCAACCTGGGCGAGATAAAGAGTGAGGTCAGGAGAACGATGCTGGCAGATGAAGAGGAAAATGCCCGCATGTCAAAGGACCTGGCTACAATGGACGCATCCGTGCCCATAGAGATAGACGTTGATTCCATGCAGGTCTCGCAGCCTGACTCCGGGAAACTGCTTCAGCTCTTCAAGGAGCTGGAATTCAAGGCCCTGGCAAAAGAACTCTCTTCGGATGATTCGCGCGTGCGGCAGGAGGCGCAGTACAAGACCATTGCCGATCAAAAGGCATTCGACAGTTTTCTTAAAGAACTGGAGAAGCAAAAGGCGTTTGTCCTGGACTTTGAGACCACGAGCTCAAAGCCGCTGGAGGCGGTTCCCGTGGGCGTGTCGTTTTGCTGGAAAGAGGGCGAGGCGTATTATGTGGCGCTGGCGGGCAAGAGACAAGCAACAAGCGACAAGAGACAAGGCATCGATATGGAATACGTGTTTAAGATGCTGAAACCTGTTCTTGAAGACGAGAAAATAAAAAAGATCGGACAGAATATAAAGTATGAAAAATTGGTGCTCGCTCAGCAAGGCATAGAATTGAAAGGCATAGAGTTTGACACCATGGTGGCGTCATATCTTTTGAACCCGTCGAAATTGAATCACAATCTGGACGACCTTGCGTTTGAATACCTTGACCACAAGATGATATCAATGAACGACATCCTGGGCACTGGCAAGAAAAAGATAACCATGGACCAGGTCCCGCTGGATAAGATCTCGGAATATTCCTGCGAGGACAGTGATGTTACGCTGCGGTTGGAGAAGGTCCTCAGCGCCAAGCTCTTTGAAAAAGAACTGGATAGTCTTTTCAGGGAAATAGAACTCCCGCTGATAGAGGTGCTTTCAGAGATAGAGCGAAACGGCGTGAAGATAGATACCGCCTTACTGAAAAAGGCGTCAAAGGACGCGGAGAAGGAACTCATCGAGCTCGTAAAAAATATCTACAAGATAGCCGGCGGCAAGTTCAACATAAATTCACCAAAACAGCTGAGCGTGATATTGTTCGAACGGCTCGGCCTGCCGGTGATAAAGAGGACCAAGACAGGCATCTCCACCGACGTGGGTGTTTTGGAAAGATTGTCGCTTGAGCATCCATTGCCAAAAGAGATCCTGCGGTACAGGGAATTATCCAAACTGAAATCAACTTATATAGACGCCTTGCCCGAGCTCGTGAATAAAAAAACAGGCCGGCTCCATACATCATTCAACCAGACCGTCACGGCAACAGGCCGGCTTTCGTCCTCCAATCCAAACCTGCAGAACATACCAATAAAGACAGAGCAGGGCAGGCACATAAGAAAGGCGTTTGTGGGCGAGGATAACAGATATATCATATCCGCGGATTATTCCCAGATAGAGCTCCGGATCCTCGCGCATCTCTCAGGCGACGAGGAACTGATGCAGGCGTTTGAAAACGATATGGACGTGCACACGCATACCGCCTCGCTTATCTTCGGCGTCAAGGAAAAGGCAGTGACGCCCCAGATGCGCTCAAACGCAAAGACAGTGAATTTCGGGATCGTGTACGGCATAAGCGCGTTCGGGCTTTCCAGGGGGCTTTCCATTGACCCGGCGAGCGCGCAGGATTTCATAGACGCGTATTTTGAGAGATATCCCCGCGTAAAGCTTTACATGGAGGATAAGATAGAAGAGGCCAGGGATACGGGCTGCGTCACCACTCTTTTTAACAGACGCAGATACATACCTGAGATAAAGACAGGCAGCGCAAGAGAGCAGCAACAAGCCGAGCGCATAGCCATCAATACGCCTATACAGGGCTCCGCGGCAGACCTTATAAAGATAGCCATGATCGACATACATTGCGAGATGAAAAAAGAGCGGCTTTCTTCAATGATGATACTGCAGGTACATGACGAACTGGTGTTTGAGGTGCCTAAAAAAGAGCTCGGCCTGATGCAGGAGATGGTAAAGGCAAGGATGGAAGGCGCTGTGAAATTACGCGTGCCGATAAAAGTGAGCGTAAAACACGGCAAAAACTGGCTCGAAACAGAGGAGTCTGCCTGATCCCCGAAAATTTGCAAGGTGAGGTTGGAGATGGTGATAGGCGTGACAGGGAGCATTGGGAGCGGCAAGACCACGGTGGCCAGGATGTTCGGCAGGCTTGGGGCGCATGTTATAGATGCGGACAGGCTTTACCATTCCCTGACGTTGCCTCGGAAAAGCCTGTATAAAAAAATAGTCAGGCGCTTCGGCGATTCTATTCTCAGGGGCGACGGGACAATAAACAGAAAAAAACTCGGCTCAATTGTTTTCTGGCAGCGCTCAAAGATGAGGCTATTGAACAAGATCGCGCACCCAGAAATAATAGCCAGGATAAATGAGATCGTGCGCGCAAAAAGAGGAGGGATCGTTATAATTGACGCAGCGATGCTCATAGAGTCAGGTTTTTACAAAAAGATGGACCGCCTGATCATTGTAAAAACCAAAAGTGCAAGGCAGATCAACAGGGTCATCCGGGCAAAGGGGTTGGCCAGGAAAGAGATATTGAGGATAATAAGGATGCAGGCGCCTTTGAAGAAAAAGGCGGCGCTCGCTGATTTTATAATAGATAATAGCGGTTCGAAGAAAAAAACTTTAATCCAGGTCAGAGGGATCTGGAAACAATTAGGAGTGGATCATGCCAGTAAAAGAAAGATTGGATATTGAGAAATTAAAATCTCTGAAGATCTCGGAGCTGAACAAGGTTGCTCGCGGGATGAATGTAAACGGTATAAGCAGCCTAAGGAAAGAGGAGCTGATATTTAAGGTCCTTCAGGCACAGACAGAGAAGGACGGCCTTATATTCGGCGAAGGCGTGCTGGAGAGGCTGCCGGATGGATTCGGATTCCTGCGTTCTCATAATTATAATTATCTTCCCAGCCCCGACGACATATACATCTCCCCCTCGCAGATTAAAAAATTCAGCCTGCGCACAGGGGATACTGTGAGCGGGCAGATCAGGCCTCCGAAAGAGGGCGAGAAATATTTTGCCCTGCTGAAGGTCGAGGCCGTAAATTTCGAGAGCCCTGAGGCGTCGAAGGACAAGATACTCTTTGATAACCTGACCCCCCTGTATCCGAACGAAAGATATGTGCTTGAGACAAAGCAAAAAGACATTTCCATGCGCGTAATGGACCTGTTGACGCCCATAGGAAAAGGGCAGAGGGGTATGATAGTGGCTGCCCCATATAGCGGAAAGACCATGATAATGCAGAAGATAGCAAACAGCATTGCCACGAATTTTCCTGAGAGTATTATCATAGTGCTTCTTATAGACGAGAGGCCGGAAGAGGTCACGGACATGCAGCGCTCTGTAAAGGGTGAGGTGGTAAGCTCTACGTTTGACGAGCCCGCGGAGAAGCACGTGCAGGTGGCAGAGATGGTGCTTGAAAAGGCGAGGCGGCTGGTAGAGCACAAAAGGGATGTCGTGGTACTCCTGGATTCTATAACGCGACTGGCCAGGGCGTACAATACAGTGGTGCCGCATTCGGGGAAGATACTCTCAGGAGGCGTGGATTCAAGCGCGCTTCACAAACCAAAGAGATTCTTTGGCGCTGCGAGGAACATAGAGGAGGGCGGGAGCTTGACGATCATCGCGACCGCGCTTGTGGATACAGGCAGCAGGATGGACGAGGTCATATTTGAAGAGTTCAAAGGCACCGGCAACATGGAACTGCAGCTTGACAGAAATCTCTTCCAGAGAAGGATCTATCCCGCAATCGACATAAAGAGGTCCAATACCAGAAAGGAAGAACTGCTCCTGTCTGAAAAGGAGCTTCAGAGGATATGGATCCTGAGAAAGGTCTTGAATGAAGTGAACAGCGTTGAGGCAATGGAACTCTTGCTCGGGAAGCTCAGCAAGACCAAGACTAACGAGGAATTTCTCGAAAGCATGAACCAATAAGGCGCAACCAAGAGGGGGCTTAACATGAAGGCAAAGATACATCCGGAATATAAAGACACGACTATTATCTGCGCGTGCGGCGAGGTCATACACACCCGCTCTACAAAAGAGAATATTCGCGTGGAGATATGTTCCAAGTGCCACCCATTTTTTACAGGTAAGCAGAAATTTATAGATTCTGCCGGACGGGTGGAGAAGTTCCTGAAGAAATACAAGAAAAAGTAATCGCGGGACCCGCGCGGAGTGAATATGTTTGAAAAACTTGATGCCCTATTGAAAAGATACGAAGAGATCCAGCATCTCCTGGCAGACAACGAGATAGCCTCTGATATGGGTAAGTGCCATAAACTCGCAAAGGAACTCTCTTCGCTCGAAGGCCATGTAAGGAAATACAAGGAGTACAAGGGAATATGCGCCGAGATAGAGGACGTCGAGAAGCTGTTAAAAAAGGAGTCGCATTTAGAACTCATTGAAATGGCAGAGAAGGAGGCCGGGGATCTGGAGGCCAGGAGAAAAGGCATAGAAAGAGAGCTGGAAGAAATCGTGCTTGAGCAGGACGTGGACGCCGCCAGGGACGTCATAATGGAGATAAGGGCCGGCACAGGCGGCGCAGAGGCGAGTTTGTTTGCAGGGGACCTGTTCCGGATGTATTCCAAATATGCCGCAAGACAGGGCTGGCGGATAGATATAATGGACAGCCACATCGCAGAGGTGGGGGGATTCAAGGAAATAATATTCAGCGTAAAAGGAAAAAACGTATACAAAAACTTGAAGTATGAAAAGGGCGCGCACAGGGTGCAGCGCGTGCCTGTTACGGAATCTTCCGGCAGGATACACACGTCTGCTGTAACCGTTGCCGTGCTTCCAGAAGCAGGGGACGTGGATGTCGAGATAAATCCCCAGGACCTGAGGATAGACACGTATCGCTCCAGCGGCGCAGGCGGCCAGCACGTAAACGTTACGGATTCCGCGGTGAGGATCACGCATTTGCCCACAGGCATCATAGTGCAGTGCCAGAACGAACGTTCGCAGCATAAAAACAAGGCCTCAGCAATGAAGGTCCTGAAGGCCAGGATCCTGGAGGGCCTGCGGAAACAGCAGCACAAAAAGACCGCAAGTGACAGAAAGAGCCAGGTCGGAAGCGGCGACCGCAGCGAAAAGATACGCACATACAATTTCCCTGACAGGCGCATAACCGATCACAGGATAGGGTTTACCGTCCATAAGCTGGACAGGGCAATGGAGGGCGAAATAGACGAGATCATCGAGGCATTGGCGCAGGCAGAAAGAAAGCTCAAGCTTGGACACAAGTAATTTAAACTTAGGGAGTATGTATGCAGAGATTTGAGGAACCGTTACAATACATAGCTGGCCGCGAGCAGTTTATGGGGCTGGATTTTATTGTGAACAAGGACGTACTTATCCCGCGGCCTGAAACTGAGATCCTGGTCAATGAGGTTTTGGATTTACTATCCGCTACCCGCTATACGCTATACGCTAGTCCAAAGATACTCGATCTATGCACGGGCAGCGGCAACATTGCTATCAGCCTGGCGAAGATGATCGAGGGCGCCCAGATCATTGCCACGGATATATCAGTGTCTGCGCTGGACACAGCCCGAAAAAACGCCTCTATCCACGGCGTTGACAAACAGATAGAATTTTACCAGGGCGATCTTTTTCAGGCTTTACCCGTTGATAAAAGATATAAATTTGATATAATAGTGTGCAACCCGCCGTATGTAAAAAGGGCAGATATAGACTTTTTACAGGAAGAGGTAAGGTGCGAGCCGCATCATGCCCTGGACGGAGGCATTGACGGCCTGGATTTTTACAGGCGGCTTGCGGAGACGGCCCAGGATTTTTTAGCGCCGGGCGGTTCTTTATTTTTGGAGATGGGTTTTGACCAGGCGCAGGATGTGGCGAATATTTTTAATTCAAAACGGGCCTTTAAGATCAAAAAGATCAAGGAAGATCTTGCAGGCATAGACAGGGTGGTATGGATAAGTTTATCGTAGAAGGCGGACCAAAATTAAAAGGCACAGTGGAGCTGAGCGGCTCTAAGAACTCAGCGCTTCCCATACTGGCCGCGACCCTCTTAACAGACGGCAAGTGTGTAATAAAAAACGTGCCGCCGCTAAGTGATGTCTATACGATGCTCAAGATCATGCGGGTCCTGGGCGTCAGGGTCAATATGGAAGACGGCGTGGTGACAGCGGAGCCGCGCGGCTATTCAGGCTGCACAGCACCGTATAAACTTGTGAAGACGATGAGGGCGTCTGTGTGTGTGCTCGGGCCGTTATTGGCCAAATTGAAACGCGCAGAGGTCTCTATGCCGGGCGGTTGCGTCATCGGCCCCAGGCCTATCAATCTACACATAAAGGGATTGAGTGCGATTGGCGCAGACATAAAGATCGAGCATGGTTATATTGTCGCAGCCGCAAAACAGTTAAAAGGCAGCCGTGTTTATCTGGGCGGAAAATTCGGTTCGAGTGTTTTGGCAACAGCCAACCTCATCATGGCCGCGACGCTCGCAAAAGGCAGGACCGTGATCGAAGGCGCTGCCTGTGAGCCTGAGATCCATGACCTGGTAAGTTTTCTTATAAAGATGGGCGCGAAGATAAAAGGGCACGGCACGCCTATCATAGAAATAGACGGCGTCAAGTCGCTTCACGGCGCTGAGCATTCTGTTATTTACGACAGGATCGAGGCAGGCACGTTTATGATAGCGGCCGCCATTACCGGAGGCGACATTGTAATAAGACACGCCAATATAAACTATCTAGGCGCTATCATAGATGAACTGCAGAGCGCAGGGGTTAAGATCACCTCTCTAAAGGACGGCCTGCGTGTAAGAAAGACGCGCTCGTTGAAACCAGTGGATGTTACGACGCTTGCCTATCCTGGTTTTCCCACTGATATGCAGGCGCAGATGATGGCGCTTATGGGCGTCACAAAAGGCATAAGCGTGATCACAGAAAAGATATATCCGGAACGTTTCATGCATGTAAGCGAACTCGCAAGGATGGGCGCCCAGATTATTCTCGAAGGCTCGAACGCAATAGTCAAGGGCGTGACGCGGCTCAGCGGAGCGCCTGTCATGGCTTCGGATCTGCGGGCCAGCGCAGCATTGGTGCTTGCGGGATTGGTTGCAAAAGGCCGGACAGAGATAACCAGGATATATCACCTGGACCGCGGCTACCACAGTATTGAGGAAAAGCTGGTAAGGTTAGGCGCGAGGATAAGGCGCGAAAAATCAGAAGAATGAATTCAGGATTAGACACATTGTTAGTGAAAAGTGTGAAGTGTAAAGTAACTTTTCACCTTTCACTTTACACATTTAACTAGCGTTGTTATCAAGAGGAGGAGAACATGGGTGTAAGGATAAGGTTGAAAAGATTTGGCACGAAAAAAAAGCCGCACCGCAGGATAGTCGTGTGCGATAAGAGACGTGCCAGGGACGGCAAGACGATAGAGGAGATCGGTTACTACGACCCGTCAAAGACGCCGCCTGTCATGGTGGTGGATAAGGAAAGGGCCAGATACTGGCTGTCCAATGGCGCAACGCCCTCTGAAATAGTAAAGACGCTGCTTAAAAAGCAGGGCGTGCTCTAATTTTTCTTTTATGCTAATAGATGTCTTGACGATATTCCCAAATATGTTCGACGCTGTGCTGGGCGAGTCCATAATAAAAAGGGCCCGGGAAAAAGGCGTTGTCAAAATAAACATCATAGACCTCAGGGCCTTTTCAAAGGACAGGCACAGGAAGGTGGACGACAAGCCGTTCGGCGGCGGTCCTGGCATGGTCATGAGCATCGAGCCGTTTTTTGAGGCGGTTAATTACATAAGAAAAAAGACCAAACAGCAGAGGTTAAAGACGAGGGTCGTGCTTATGAGCCCTACGGGCAGCACCTTTAGCCACGCCCTGGCGAAAAAGTTAGCCGGCTGCGAGCACATGCTCATCCTGTGCGGGCATTATGAAGGTATTGATGAGAGGGTGAGGAAAAATCTGGTGGACGAAGAGATCTCAATAGGTGATTTTGTTTTGACAGGCGGGGAACTTGCGGCAATGGTGGTTACGGATGCTGTCGTGCGGCTTTTGCCCGGCGCCCTGGGCAATGAGGCATCCGCCTCAGACGAATCTTTTTCAAACGGCCTGCTGGAGCACCCGCATTACACCCGGCCGGCTGATTACAAAGGCATGAAGGTCCCGGAGGTGCTTTTATCCGGAGACCATGACAGGATAAAGGACTGGCGGAAGAAGGAGTCAGTAAAGACGACGAGAAAAAAGAGGCCGGATCTATTTAAGTGAGGACATGACTTACGAAAATCAGAGATTTTCGTAAGTCATAAGTCCGAACTTACCCCCACTGTTTCGTTTTGTTTCGCTTCGCTCAAAAAACGAAACAAAACGGTGGGGGTTCAATTCGCA
>JABMRA010000119.1 GCA_013202925.1 Candidatus Omnitrophota bacterium
ATAGTGCAAGCGTGGCGCTCTTGTGTTCCCGCGGGCTCATGGCAGGCGCTATCTTCATACCTATCTTTTATCTGCACCATATCTTTACCTTGCTCGATCTGGTCGAGTCCAAAAAGCGGGTGATGCGCCTGACGTATATAGTGGGCGTGGTATTTCTGGGTTTCAATCTGACACCTTATTATATTACGGGGATTTCCCCGCAGATGTCCTTTAAATACTGGCCTACGGCAGGCCCTTTGTTTAGCGTATTCTTGTGCGCGTGGGGCTCTATAGTCATATATGGCGTCTACTGCATTGTAAAGGCATACAGGGGCGCCAAGGGGCTGCAGAGGAACAAGCTGAGGTACGTATTGATCGCTGCAATAGTCGGCTGGACCGGCGGGGCGACCAATTATCCATTGTGGTACGGGGTGCCTATTGCGCCGGTCGGGAACATCCTAGTGTCGGCCTACATCATGCTCACCGCCTATGCCATAGTCAATTACCGCCTGATGGAGATAGACGTGGTCTTAAAGAAGACCATGATCTTCGCGGGTATCTTTACCTTTGTGTTTGCGATTTTTAGCGGCGTGACGTTTGTCGTCCAGGAATTTTTGGTAAACCTATTGGGAGATGGCACGCGTTATGTTATTTTCTTCATGAGTGTGTTTTTAGTCACCATTGGTATCCGTCCGCTGGAGAGATTTCTGGTAAACGTTACAGACAATGTGCTTTTTCAGAAAAAGTATGATTATCAGCGCATCCTGAAAGAGGCCAGCGAGGGCATGACGCTTGTGACAGACATGAAGAAATTGTTGAATCTTATAATTCGCGTGGCAACAAAGAGCATAAGGGTGAAGAACGCGGCTATATTCCAGCTGGATACCGAGAAAGATAAATTTGTCCTGAGGCTTCAAAGAGGCGCCTGCCGCAAACACAAAGGCCATTCTTTGTCCAAAACCGACGCGCTCGTCCTGTGGTTCAAGGAACACAAGGATACGCTGCTTTACGATGAAGTAGACGGCTGGCTAAAATCAGAGAGACTACTGCACAAGGAGCCAGGGTTAAAGTCCAAGATCGAGGGTTTAAAGAAGGAGATGGCCAGTATGAACGTGGCTATCTGCATACCTAGTTTTAATAATGGTAGACTTACGGGATTTTTGCTTTTGGGCGATAAGCTCTCGGGAGACGTGTATACGCAGGAGGATGTGCATTTATTGTCAACCCTGGCAAGTGAAGTTTCCATTGCCGTCGAGAACGCGAAGAATTTTATGGAGCTTGAAAAGCTGCGGGAGAAGGAGCGGGAGAGTTATATACAGACAGTGCTGGCGCTGGCGCAGACCGTTGATGAAAAGGACTCTTATACGCACGGGCATCTCGAGGATGTCAATTATTATGGAATGAAGGTTGCTGAGGAATTGCAGGAGTCGTCCGAATTCAAGGCCGCTATAAATAAGGACGACCTTGACACGGCGTTGCGGCTCCATGACATAGGCAAGATCGGCGTACCTGATGCGATACTGAATAAAAATGGGAAGCTGACGTCTGAGGAATGGTCAATAATGAAACAGCACTGCGAGATAGGCGCGAGGATCGTCGAGCCGCTTGCGAAACTCAGGAACGTCGGCAGGATCATCAAGCATCATCAGGAGAAATACGACGGCACAGGCTATCCGGACGGACTCAAGGGCGAGGAGATACCGCTGGAGTCGCGCATAATTTCCGTGGTGGACGCGTATCATGCCATGGTGTCTGACAGGCCATACAGAAAGGCATTGCCTGAGAAGGTGGCAATGCAGGAGCTGAAGAACAACATTGGCACGCAGTTTGATCCCGTTGCGGTAGGCGCATTTGTCACGGCCTGGGAAAAAGGCAAGATAAAGAAAATATAGCGTTTAGCGTAGAGCGTATAGTAAAAAAGCATGAAAACGAAAAGCTTTAAAGATTTAATTGTTTGGCAGAAAGCTTATAAATTAGTTTTAGAGGTTTATAGAATTACTAAGAGCTATCCTAAATCTGAAACGTATGGGTTGGTTTTACAAATGAGAAGATCGGCAGTTTCTTTGCCTTCTAATATAGCAGAAGGGTATGGAAGAGGTCATAGAGCAGAGTATCGACATTTTTTAAGCATAGCCTATGGGTCTTTATTAGAATTAGAAACACAATATTTACTTTCTGTAGACTTAGCATATACAGAGAAAAGCGAGATAATCGAGGGTCTATTAAAAGAAGTGGGTAGTATGCTGTATAGGATGATTAATCCTATACGCTAAACGCTATGCGCTAGGCAAGGTGAGTATGAAATATATAATTCTCGTTGGTGATGGCATGGGTGA
>JABMRA010000120.1 GCA_013202925.1 Candidatus Omnitrophota bacterium
AGAGCTGTATAAGGGTCAGACCAATTGTCCGTACTGGCATGGCGTGTTCGGAGGCATCTACCTCCATCACCTGAGGAATGCTGTGTACGAACATCTTATAAAGGCCGACAGGATCATTGATGAGATCGAGTATAAGGACCAGGATGGCTGGGCGGGCGTCAAAGAGACGGATTTTTATAATCGCGGCGCAAAGGCGGTTATTTTAGAAAACAAGGATTTTTTTGTTTCAATGGATCCGGAGGCCGGAGGGGTCATAAGAGAACTGGACTACAAGCCGAAATCCGCGAATCTGGTAAACACGCTTGCAAGGCGCGGGGAATTTTATCATAAAAAGATCTTAGAGAGGATCAATAACAGGATCACTGAGCCGGTTGCCATTCAAGAGGCCATCAAGACCATGGACAAGAGGATCAAAAACGGGATCTTTTACGACAGGTATTTACGCTCGTGCCTGGTGGACCATTTTATAGATAAGGATTTGGGACTAAAGGATTTTGCGGATTGTAATTATACTGATAGAGGGGATTTTGCAGGCGCGCCTTACATTGCCAGGACAGAAAATAAAGGCGCGATACTGTCGCGCGAGGCCAAGGTAGGAGATAATTTAGTAGCGGTTTTGAAAAGGGTCTCTATTGTTTCAGACGCTGAGATAGAGATATCGTATATCCTGAAAAATAAAGGCGAAACTGACCTGGATACGTTTTTCGGTACGGAATTTAACATCAGCATGCCCTTTGCGGATTCTGACAGGTATGGTTATGAGGCGGACAAAAAAGGATTGGGCAGGCTGGACAGGGCAGGGGCCGTGCCAGGGACTGGTTCTTTTTCAATAAAAGACGCGCAACATGACATGGGCGTTGAGTTTATGTTTCCAGAAAGGCCTGAGAAGGTCTGGTATTTCCCTGTAATGACCGTATCCCAGTCAGAACGCGCATACGATTTCAGCTACCAGTCATCCTGCGTATTCCCGATATGGGATATCAGGCTGGGCAGAGGCCAGGAGGCCCGCCTGACTATCAAGTGGCAAGTGTAAACTATTTCTCTTGCCATTGAGGGAGATTTATGCTATCTATATTATATTAATCCAATATAAACGCAGGGGGTTTGGGTAGTGGACAAGAAGAATATAAGGGATATTGATATAAGGGGCAAGCGCGTGCTGATGAGGGTGGACTTCAATGTGCCGCTCGATAAGGACCTGAAGATCGATGATGATGCCAGGATAAAGGCAGCATTGCCTACTATAAGGTATGCTATTGAGAACGGGGCAAGGGTTATTCTGATGAGCCACCTTGGGAGGCCCAAGGGCAAGGTACAGGATTCCATGCGGCTTGATCCTGTTGCTGAAAGGCTTTCAGCGCTCCTCGGCAAGGATGTCAAAAAATTGAATGATTGCGTGGGCAGCGAGGTCAAGAAGGCCGTCTCCAGCATGAAGGACGGCGATGTCGTGCTTCTTGAAAATCTGAGATTTCATCCCGAGGAAGAGAATAACGACCCGGCATTCGCAAAAAGGGTTGCCGCGCTGGGCGAGGTCTATGTGAACGACGCGTTTGGCACTGCCCACCGCGCGCATGCGTCCACTGAAGGCGTTACAAAGTTCATGGATACGGCTGTTGCGGGATTTTTACTGGCAAAAGAGATAGAATATTTTGACAAGGCGCTTTTAGATCCGCCCAAGCCGTTTGTCGCGATCCTTGGAGGGGCAAAGGTGTCGGACAAGATCATGGTGATAGAAAATCTTTTGGACAAGGTCAATACCATTCTTATAGGCGGAGGCATGGCATATACGTTCATAAAGGCAGAGGGCAAGGAGATAGGCAGCTCCAAGCTGGAGGCGGATAAGTTAGACGTGGCAAGGTCATTGAGAGAAAAGGCAAAGAAGAAAGGCGTGAAGATAGTTTTGCCAGTAGACCATTTGATCGCTGACAAGATAGACGCAGTCAGTAATACAAGGGTCGTTGACGAGACAATACCGCAGAACTGGATGGCTGTTGACATCGGGCCAAAGACCGTGGATGAATTCAAAAAGGAATTAAGGAACGCAAAGACGATCGTATGGAACGGCCCCCTGGGGGTCTTTGAGATATCCAAGTTTGCGCGCGGCACAGAGGACGTGGCCAGGTTTATCGCGGGGCTCAAGGCAACTACGATCATTGGCGGCGGCGATACAGCGAGCGCGATCTCGAAGTTTGGACTGGAGAGCGCGATGACACATATATCTACGGGGGGCGGCGCGTCATTGGAATACATGGAGGGCAAGGTCCTTCCCGGCATCGCTGCATTGAATGATAGATGCTAATACGCTCAGAGGACAGAAATCAGATGACAGAAATCAGAAAAAAATCTGTCTTCTGTCCTCTGACTTCTGTCTTCTGAACATTATACGAGGTGAAGAATATGCGGAGACCGATTATTGCTGGAAACTGGAAGATGAACAAGACGATCGAGGAGGCTGTTTCAGTGGCCGTAGGGCTGAAGAGAAAGTTCTATACGTTTTCAGAGGCAGATATTGTGATATGCCCTCCTTTTACCGCTTTGAGCAAGGTAAGTGATAAGATCATAGATTCGAGTATTATGCTGGGTGCCCAGGACGTGTATTCGGAAGAAGATGGTGCTTTTACAGGAGCGATCTCGCCGAACATGCTGAAGGACGCTGGCTGCAGGTATGTGATCGTGGGCCATTCTGAAAAGAGGGCGTTGTTCGGAGAGACAGATGAGGATGTAAACAAAAAACTCAAGATCGCCCTGAAGCACGGCATGGTCCCTATAATGTGCGCTGGCGAAAGGATCGAGGAGAGGGACAATGGTATGACATTCGAGATCCTGGAGAAACAGATCACAAGGGGCCTGAAGAATATTCCAAGGGACGAGGCCCTGCGGATAATCATCGCGTATGAACCTGTCTGGGCAATAGGTACGGGCAGGACTGCTACGCCGCAACAGGCGCAAGAGGCCCATAAATTTATCCGTGAATTAATAGAGCGGCTGTATGACAAGGAGGTCGCTTCAAAGACAAGGATTCAATACGGCGGGAGCGTGAAGCCGGAGAACATTGCCAATCTAATGATTCAGGAGGATATCGACGGCGCGCTCGTAGGCGGAGCAAGCCTTGATGTAAATTCATTTACAGAGATAGTGCGGAACGCAGTATTATAGGAGGTAGCATGTACGCTGTTTTAATCGTAATCCATGTAATTGTAAGTATTTTCTTGATAGCAGTAATATTGCTTCAGGCCGGGAGGGGCGGCGGACTGTCAGATACGCTCGGCGGCTCTCAGATGCAGAGCATGTTTGGCACAAAGAGCGCTACTGTGC
>JABMRA010000121.1 GCA_013202925.1 Candidatus Omnitrophota bacterium
ATGCGCGAAGGGGCTATATGCATAAAGAAGATATTAAAAATCTTGGGTTAAGCGAACTTAAGAAGATAATAGAGTCCATAGGCGCGCCAGGATACAGGGCAAAGCAGATATTCGCATGGATTTATAAAAAGGGTGTTTATTCTTTTAAGGCGATGGATAACCTGCCAAGGCCTCTTCTGGATGGACTCGAAAGGGATTATTATATAGGCGCCTTTGAGTCATCCGAGCACCTCATGTCTCGCGATAGAACAGAAAAATTTCTATTCGGACTTTCCGACGGAAATTTCATAGAAACAGTCCTTATATTCGGAAAAGATAGAAAGACAATATGCCTGTCCACTCAGGTGGGCTGTAAATTTGCGTGCCCCTTTTGCGCGAGCGGACGCATGGGGTTTGTCAGAGACCTTACCTCCTCAGAGATCATCGAACAGATACTTTTTTTGCAGCGTATGATAGGGCACAAAATGACCAATTATGTGTTTATGGGAATGGGGGAACCCCTGGATAATTATAAAAATACATCCAAGGCAGTCCTTATAATGAATGAGAAACAGGGCTTGGCAATAGGCGCAAGGAGGATCACTATCTCAACCTGCGGCGTGATCCCAGGCATCAAAAATTTGAGCGGGTTGGGACCACAGGTAAATTTATCCGTATCCCTTCACGCCTCAAATGATAGATTGAGAGACAGGCTTGTGCCGATCAATAAGAAATACCCGCTGGAAGGCCTTGTCGAGGCCTGCGGGCAGTACATCAAAAAGACAAATAGGATGATCACGCTGGAGTATGTGCTTATAAGAGGGGAAAACGATTCTTTGGAAGACGCGGAGGGACTCGCGGCAATAGCAAAAAGGTTAAGGGCAAAGGTAAATCTGATAGAATATAGCCCTGTCCCGGGGCGGGGTTTTAAGCCGCCTATTAAGAAGGATATAGATTTTTTCATGGCCCGACTTTTGAATAAAAAGATAAAAACAACACTGAGAATATCAAAGGGCGCGGATATACAGGCTGCATGCGGCCAGTTGTCCGGAAAAAGAAAGGCATGACCTTATATATGGAGCGATTCGACGCTATTATAATCGGGGCAGGGCCGGCCGGGATGATGACTGCTATACGCGCCGCAGAAAGGGAAAGAAAGATCCTCCTCATTGAAAGGAACAGTGCCCTCGGGAAGAAACTTCTCATCTCGGGAAAAGGCAGGTGCAACCTTACCAATGCCTGCGACATCGGGGCATTTCTCGGGAAGTTCTCTGAATCGGGTGATTTCCTGAGAAATAGCTTTGCGAGGTTCTTTAATACTGACCTTATCTCATTTTTTAAAGACGCGTGCCTTAAAGTCAAGACAGAAAGGGGCGGTCGTGTATTTCCGGAGAGCGATGCCTCAGGCGATATCCTGGACGCTTTAAAGATAAAATTGAAAAACAAAAATGTCAGGGTCCTTTCAGGCGAACGCGTGCGGGAGATCATCGTAAAGGATAAGAAAATACAAGGCGTCCTGACATATTCGAACAGGCATTTTTTAGCAGAACGCGTCGCTATCGCAACAGGCGGGCTCTCGTATCCCGAAACAGGTTCTACGGGCGACGGATACAATATGGCTGAGACACTTGGCCACAGGATAATGCCCTTAAGACCGGCCCTCGCGCCTGTCTTTATAAAGGAAAGATTCATAAGGGATTGGCAGGGCATATCGCTCAGGAATGTCAGCTTGACGCTCTTCGCGGGAAAGAAAAAGATAGACGAAAGATTCGGCGAAATGCTTTTTACCCATTTTGGTATATCAGGCCCTGTAGTCCTTGATATAAGCGCGGCAGTCCATGATGCCTTAGGGCTCAAGAATGACGTGAAGATATCTATCAACTTTAAGCCTGCCCTGGATCACAAAAAGCTGGATGCCAGGCTCTTGCGCGAATTCAACGAAAACCCCGGAAAGTGTATAAAAAATATATTTAAGAACCTCCTGCCGCAGGGTATAATAAAGAGGTTTCTTGAATACTGCGGCGTAGATGGGGATAAAAACGTAAGCCAGGTCACAGCAAAGGAAAGAAAGGCCCTTATAAACGGTTTGTTTGACTTACGTTTGACTGTCAAGGCCGTGGCCCCGGTAAAAGATGGTATCGTCACAAGGGGCGGCGTGAACACAAAAGAGATAAACCCCATGACCATGGAATCACGGCTTGTAAAAGGGCTCTTTTTCGCTGGCGAGGTGATAGATATAGACGCAAAGACAGGCGGATACAACATGCAGGCGGCATTTTCCACAGGATGGGTCTGCGGGAATAATATATGAAATACAAAATAATATTGGCTTCAGCGTCAGAGAGGCGCTCAAGGATATTAAAGGAATGCGGGATATCGCACAGGGTCGTTATAAGCAATGCCCCTGAGAAGATGGACCGTAAAAAGGGCGCAAGGTTCAGTGTCCTGTATAATGCCAGGGCCAAGGCTGAAAAAGTGGCAAAAAGGCATAAACAAGGTTTTATTATAGGCGCAGATACTGTTGTCCTCTCAGGCAGGCTTCTAGTTGGAAAACCAAAGACGAGAAAACAGGCAATAGCGCTTCTTAGGGCTTTCTCAGGAAAGACGATATTTGTCTATACAGGCCTTTATGTAATAGATGCCAGGACAGGAAGGTCCGCAAGCGGGGTAGATAGATCAAGACTCCGCGTCAAGCCGCTTTCGCTTAAAAAGGTACATAGATTCCTCAGCAAGGCCGGGCCTCATGACAAGGCGGGCGGTTTTTCAATAGAAGGGCCAGGCGCATTTATGTTTGATAATATAGAGGGCTCGTTCTATAACATACTAGGCCTACCCGTGATGAAACTGGACGGGCTTTTTGAAAGATTAGGCGTGGACCTTTTAGGATGCAGCAGGAGCAGTAATGAGCGATAATTCCCTCGCTGGGGGAATTATCGCGTCCTATCAAGGCACTGGGCAGACCGTGCAGGATGTAACGCAAGTATTCAAATAGTACAACGGCCTTAAGTTTAATTTGCCTTTGATTTTTGGTTGTGATAATATAATAAGACACTATGGATATGAAGCTGGTCAAAGAAAAATGCGGGAAAGAAAATTACGCCAAGCTCGAAGCGCTTAAAAATCCCAAGGTAATGGATTTTGTGGCGAAATACGCAAAGCTCTGCAATCCTGATTCTGTCTTTGTGCGCACCGATTCAAAAGGGGACGCCGAGTATATACGCAGAAAGACCGTGGAGAATGGCGAGGAAAGGGCGCTTGCCACCGAAGGCCACACCATACACTTTGACGGATATTATGACCAGGCGCGCGACAAGGCCAATACGAAGTATCTCTTAAGGCCGGATGAGGTGCTTGGCTCTGACATAAAGTCAGTTGATAGGGATGCAGGGCTTAAAGAGATACACGGGTTTTTTGAAAACTCCATGGCAGGGAGAGAGATGTATGTGTGCTTTTTCTGTCTGGGGCCTACCGATTCCGTATTTTCCATATCGGCTGTGCAGATAACCGACTCTGCCTATGTGGTTCATTCTGAAAATATACTTTACAGGACTGGCTACGAGCAATTTAAGACGCTCAAGGGCAAAGGTGGTTTTTTCAGGGCTGTTCACACTGCCGGCGAATTAGACAAAGCTGTAAGTAAAAATGTTGATAAGCGCCGCGTGTATATAGACCTTGAAGAGGAGACGGTCTTAAGTACAAATACGCAATACGCGGGAAATACCGTAGGCCTTAAAAAACTTTCCATGCGCCTTGCGATAAGAAGGGCGTCGGAAGAGGGATGGCTCACGGAACACATGTTCATAATGGGCGTTCACAGCCTTGATAAAAAACAGCTCACCTATTTTACGGGCTCATTTCCATCTGCGTGCGGAAAGACAGCGACCGCCATGCTTGAAGGCGAGAAGATAATAGGCGATGATATCGCGTACCTTAGAAGCATAAATGGAAAGCTCTGCGCTGTTAATGTCGAGCGCGGCATCTTTGGCATTATACAGGATGTGAATGGGGAAAACGACCCGAGTATATTCGAGGCATTGACCGCGCCGGGCGAGGTTATCTTTTCCAATGTCTTAGTAGGCGAGAATAATATTCCCCGCTGGCTGGCTGACGGAAGGCCATCCCCTTCAAAGGGCACAAATTTTGCAGGCGAATGGACTCCTGGGAAAAAAGGGCCTGACAAAAAAGAGACGCCTTACGCTCATAAGAACGCGCGTTATACAATATGGCTGAAAGACCTTAAGAATTGCGATGAGAACCTGGAGAATCCGGATGGCGTTGAGATCGGAGGCGTGATATACGGAGGAAGGGACTCAGATACTAGCGTTCCTGTTGCGCAGTCCTTTGACTGGGCGCACGGCATCCTTACCCAGGGCGCTACAATTGAATCAGAGACGACCGCAGCCACGCTTGGCAGGGAAGGCGTCAGGACGTTTAACCTCATGGCAAACCTGGATTTTCTTTCGATACCAATAGGAAGATATATTCAGAATAATCTCGACATAGTGCAGGATGTTAAAAAATCACCACTGGTATTTCATGTCAATTACTTTCTTCGCGGAAAAGACGGCAAATTCCTCAATGGTATCAAGGACAAGCATGTGTGGCTAAAATGGATGGAGATGCGGGTCAACGGCAATACGGATGCAATAAAGACTCCCATAGGGTATATCCCCAAGTATGAAGACCTAAGGGTACTCTTTAAAGAGGTGCTTGCCAGGGATTATAAAATAAAGGATTATAAAGAGCAGTTCAAGATTCGCATGTCAGAGTGCATAGCAAAGATCGACAGGATCAAAAATATTTATCACACCAAGGTATTCGATACCCCGCACATTTTAATTAAGATCCTCGATGAACAGAAGAAGCGTCTCGAGGACTGCAGGAAAGCACACGGCGACTACCCCGAACCCGACATTTTTAGACCAGGATGATTTTTGCCGGAGGGAAACCGTTGAAGCCGGGGGTGGCGCTTGCGCTTGAGTAGGCGCCTATGTTTTTTACATACACCACGTCGCCCACGTAAAGCTCGGGGATCTCTTCGTTTATAGAAAGGGTATCAAACGAATCGCAGGTAGGCCCGGCAAGGGTGCTTAAGAATGTCTGCCCCCGCCTCAATGTCTTGAACTCGTATTTACAGTGGTCAAATACCATGCCGGAAAAATCGCCATAGATCCCGTCATTTATATAATAGTAGTTTTTATTGTTGCGGAATGTCCTGCCAATGACCTGGGTAACTAAAATCCCGGCAGGCCCTGCCAGAAACCGGCCTGGCTCAGCAATGAATTTGACCTTTCTGTCGAAAAGTTCCTTCATCTGCTTTTTTATCTGCGAGGCCATTCTTTCGAAATTCACCCCTATCTCTTTATCAAAGTGCTGAATAGGGAAACCTCCGCCGATATCCATGATCTTAAGGGGCATGCCGTTTTTCTTTGACTCCTCAAATATATTCGCCGAGACCTCAAGGGCCTGCAGATAATTCTCAACATTTTTGGACTGGCTTCCCACGTGAAAACTTACTCCCGTAGGTACGAGCCCCAGCGCCTTTGCCTTTCGCAGGAGAAAGTATGCCTGGTCATGGTCAGCGCCAAACTTGAGAGAGAGTTCCACCTGGCTGCCTTCATTCGCTACTTTTATGCGGACGAGCACTCGCGCGCCCGGGCAATGTTTGGCGATCTTGTAAAGCTCAGGTTCGTTGTCAAACGTCATGAGCCGCACCCTGCGGCGCCTCGCAACCTCTATATCCTCACCGGACTTAATGGTATTTGCAAAGATGATCTTTGAAGGGGATGCGCCGAGCCGCAGGACCAGTTTCATCTCAGCAGCGCTTGCCACATCAAAACTCGCGCCTAGTTTGACAAATGTCTTTATGATGCGAGGATCAGGGTTCGCCTTTATTGCGTAATAAGGCGTGACGTCAGGCAGGCATTTGCGGAAACGTTCATACTGTTTTCGAAGGGCGCACTTCCTGATCAGCATGAACGGCGAGCGATGTTTTTTCAGCGTCGCCCTTATGAGATTTTCAATGCCGCTTAATTCTTTAGACTTTTGCTGCTTCGAGTTGTTCTGTGCGTGCGTCATAGATATTTAGCCTCTGTCTGGGGTCTGTCAGAAATGTAGCAAACTGCCAGACATCCTCATCCTTTGGCCGAGGGACGTCGAACTTTGTAAACGTTGTATTCAGGTTTTTTAACGGCGTCCAATCGACCGCTTCCGATATAAAAGGTTTTATATAAGGCATAGAGGTCTTTAATATAAATTCATGATCCACATCATCCGGCAGCAGGAAGCCCCTTTTTGGATTCTGGATCATCCACATCGCCGCTGAAACTACTGAGATCGCTACCTGCATAGTGGTTGCCTGCTGGTGGGGGATTAGTTTGCGGGATGCGTGTATGTCCAGAAGACTCCCGCACCACCATGACTTAAAGTCATGGCCCATGATCAAGACACCGAGTTCGTCCCGGCCGTCTATGATCTCGTCGCTCATTATGCGTTGTCTTTCCTGCATCTTGAACTGTCTCATTTCAAGTTCATGGATGGAATTGACCGCAGCGTTAGACGGACAGTACGCGTAATGGACAGTAGGCCTGTAGATCGCCTTTCCGTCGTTCCATACAGTGAGCCGGTCTGAGATGCTGAATGCCTCGCCGTGGCGGATTACCATCCCGGTAATCTCGCCGCACGGCACCCAGGAACGTACCCATGTCTTCATGCCGATGCTTGTAAGGCATATCTGATTCCGCGGGCCTACCTTATGAAAGTACGCATTTTTAGGTATCAGGTATTCATGCGTGCCCCAGCCAAGCTCAGCAGGCGCAACGCCTTCTTCGAAAAATCCTTCAATGCTCCATGTATTTACAAATTCATTCACCTCTTTTGGCTTGTCAGTGATCTGCGTGTCTCGCTCACTTATGTGGATTATCTTGACCCCGGTAAGTTGAGCGAGCTTTGCAAAGTCTTTCTCTTGGAGCGATTTTTCCAATTCTTTTTTTCTCGGGTCTTTTGGTTTTTCCTTGAGGATCTTTTCGGCAATCCCTAAAAGCGCGTGTTTTGTAAAATGCGATACAAGGCCTGGATTGGCGCCATGGTCTACAATAGCAGAGATAGTGTTCCTGTCAGACCACCCGCTTATCTTGTTGCGCAGATCCATGTGCCTGGAATAAAGCGTATATTTTGTAGGGTCGTTGCGTTCGGTATCTTTATAGGGATCCCATTCCTCAACAGAGGTATTGCAGTACAGGACCTCGTTATCACGGCACCACTGGACTATTGTAACGCATTCGATGTTCCAGGCAAGGTCAATGATCATGTCCCCGGGGCCCACGTATTTTCCGAGAAGCCCTGAGTAGTTCTTGGCCGTTACCTTATCCATCACGTATTTTACACCTTTATCCATGGAGTCTTTTACGCGCGAGCGGTTATCCGCAAAATCCATGATAGTTATTTTTTTTGGGTCCATGTCGATGAGTTTCAATACAATCGGAACGGCGCATTGCGAAACAGAGCCACATCCAATGATCAATAGCCTGCCATCAAACCGCATAATAAGACCTCCTTTTATTCACAGCCGGACAATTTTTATTTTTTAAAATTTTTTTTATTCTAAATTTAGTATAACATATTTTTTTTATTTTCAAAGAGAAAACGGAAATATTTTATAAAAATAAAAAATTTTTGTAATTGCATCACGCGCCCTTTCACAATAAAATAAAATTTAGGGCTTGCAAAGAAAGGGACAAGGGGGCATAATGGTAGATACACAAAAGGGGGGTTTACATGGATTTTAATACACCGGATGAATTGTTGGGGGGCAAAAAAACACCGCGGCGCGACATGCCTGATATCAAAAAATATATATTTCCGGCCGTGGCTGGATTTCTGGGCCTGATCTTTATATTTTCAGGGCTTTATTCTGTCGGGCCGGATGAGGTGGGCGTCATAAGGAGATTCGGAAAATACATCCGCACCACAAACCCGGGGCTGCATTTCAAGATCCCCATGGGCGTGGAAAGGGTCGACAACGTCAAGGTGCGGTACGTATTCAAGGAAGAATTCGGATTCAAGACCTTGAAGCCGGGCATAAAGAGCCAGTTTTCTTCAAGAGACTATTTTGATGAATCACTTATGCTTACGGGTGATTTAAATGTCCTGGTCGTTGAATGGATAGTGCAGTTTAAGGTCAAAGACCCTGTGAAGCTTTTGTTCAACATAAGAGACCCGCAGGAGACCATACGCAATGTCTCCGAGGCAGCCATGCGGCAGGCCGTGGGAAACGATTCAGTGAGCGGGGTCCTGACTACGCGAAGGGTAGAGATAAACCAGGAGGTGCAGGATAAACTCCAGGAGATCCTTGATTCGTACGACAGCGGCATCCAGATAGTCACTCTTAAACTGCAGGATGTGAATCCCGCGGACGAGGTCAAGTCGTCTTTTAACGAAGTCAACGAGGCCAAACAGGAAAAGGAAAAAATGGTTAACCAGGCATGGGAGGCGTACAACAAGGCCATCCCGGCCGCAAGAGGTCAGGCAGAGAAGACCATCAGGGAGGCCGAAGGTTATGCATTGAATCGGATAAACATGGCAAAAGGAGATGCATCGAGATTTATAGCCACCTGGGAGGCGTATAAAGAAGCAAAGGATGTTACGCGCAAGAGATTGTACCTGGAGGCAATGAACGAGATACTTCCGCGCTCAGGCCAGAAATACATAATCGATTCCGCCACCCACAACATATTGCCGCTTCTTAGATTGAATCAGGACGGAGGTGCAAAATGAAAACAACCATAAATATTTTATTAGGGATTTTGATTTTGGTAATAGTAGGTTTTGCAAGTGGGGCGCTTTACACCATAGATGAAACACAGCAGGTGGTGATTACGCAGTTTGGCGAACCAATAGGCAGGCCCATAACAAAGGCAGGGCTGTATTTCAAGGTACCCCTTATCCGGCAGGCCAATTATTTTGAGAAACGCCTTCTGCAGTGGGATGGCAATCCAAATCAGATCCCCACAAAGGATAAAAGATACATCTGGGTCGATACCATGGCCAGGTGGCGGATAGTGGACGCGTTGAAATTTATGCAGTCTGTAACCAATGAGGTCGGCGCGCACGCCAGGCTCGACGACATAGTAGATTCTGCCACAAGGGACCACATCACAAATCACAACCTGGTGGAGGTAGTGCGTAATTCAAACCGGCTGATAGAATTACAGGCCATGGCAGGAGAGGATGAGATAAAGGCAGCGGATGAGGCGCTTGAGACGATTTTAGTCGGCCGCGATGCGATTACGCGAGGTATACTCAGGCAGGCGCAGGAGACAGTGCCTCAATACGGCATTGAGCTCGTGGACCTGAGGATAAAGAGGATAAATTACGTCACAGAAGTCAGGGACAAGGTATACGAGAGGATGATATCAGAGCGCAAAAGGGCTGCTGAGAAATATCGTTCAGAAGGCCAGGGCAAAAAAAGAGAGATCGAGGGACAAGTGGGCAAGGAATTAAAGGAGATACGCTCTGAGGCCTACAAGATTGCGGAAGAACTAAAGGGAAAGGCAGATGCAGAGGCAACCGATATTTACGCCGACGCCTACAATAAAGACCCTGAATTCTACGCGTTTTTAAAGACACTTGATACCTACCGCAATACAATAAACGCTGACACCACTGTGATCTTCAGTCCGGAGAGCGAATACCTGCAGTACTTCAACGCCACGCAGTAATCCCTGAGTTTACATCCGCCCGCGGGCGGATGTAAACTCAGCGGAGGCGGTCCAGGAGTTTGTTGATCCTGTCCACAAGCGGCTGGAATCTGTCGCCTTTTCGCAGCGTTAAATGGCCTTGTTTTTTACCCTTCACGCATTCGTCCAGGTCCCTAACAATCCTGTCAAAAGGGCCGATTATCTTGTGGGTTATTGAGCGGGCGGACATCAGTATAATTAAAACCGAAATAGGCGCGGCGAACATCACGATTTTGATTACCTTTTTAGCGGCAGGGATGAGGCTGTATGCAATGGCCTCCGGAATGGCGATCTGCTCAGCCGTAATATAAAAGATAAGATAATACAGGCATACCGCGACAATGGTTGCCGGCACCACACTAGCGATAAATATGATCGTAAAGATATCCTTGTGCATCTTGTTGGCGTAAAACTGTTTCCTTCTTCTTATATTTTTCTTATTCATTTTTATACCCCACTTTTATATTTTTGTATAATGCCTCTGCAGTGGAAAGCGTGTTATCCGTATCGGTCATAAGGGCGATTGCGCCGACATTCCTGCGGGGGGCCTCGCCAAAGACCTTTATATAATCCTCATAGATATTATATTCCTCCAGCACCCATTTTTCCATATTTCCCCTGCCTGATTCCGCCACGATCAGTTTAATATTCTTAAAATAAGGACTTGTCATCACTGTGCCTTCCGGCAGATTCTCGTCCCAGATATACTCGATACACCTTGTCTTGCTGAAATTCAAACTGGGAAAGATTACATAGACCCTCGCGGCATAGTCGTCTCTTTCTATCCACCCGGTTTTTTCATCAAAAGGCCCTGTCTCACCCGCGGCCTTTTCAGGAAATTCTACCACCTGCCATTGCCAGCTTATCATGGGGAATTCTTTAGGACTGAAGCCGATCCTGTAGAATAGGCCAGAGCAACCCTCCTCGCTTTTGGCCAGAAGCGCCTCTTCCTCAGACTGCACAGTATACATCACCTTGTTTTTAAATACCTTTTCCTGCCATTCCTCCAGCGCGTTTTCTTTATTAAAGAGAAACCGTTTGGGCAGGTCCAGGGCATGGGCGTAACAGATAAACAGGATGGAGCTAGTCAAAATAGCAACATAGATAAACTTTCTTTTCCGCATAGGTCTATTGTATACCACGCCCTGCTATTTTGCAACAATGTTCCGCCGCTGCCAAAATGCTTTACACTTTAGTCAATGACTAAAGTGTAAACTAATTTTTTCATTGCGCGAGGCAAGATTTGGCAGTAGAATAATGGTGATGATCAGGGATTTGATACTAAAGAACAGGAGTTGCCGTAGGTTTTACCAGGAGGTCGCTGTAAGGCGTAAGGTGCTAAAAGGGCTGGTTGAGCTGGCAAGGCTTTCTCCGTCGTCTGCAAATCTGCAGCCGCTGAAATATATAATTAGCTGTGACACAGCAAGGAACGCCCTGATATTTCCGTATCTTGTATGGGCAGGTTATCTCAAGGACTGGCCTGGGCCGGCTGAAGGAGAAAGGCCGTCCGCGTATATCGTAATACTCGGGGATACAGGGATAAGCAAGACATTCGCGTACGACGCCGGGATAGCAGCACAGAGTATCCTTCTCGGTGCAACAGAAAAGGGCCTGGCAGGCTGTATGATCGGTTCCATTGAGAGGGATGGCCTGCGCAAGGCCTTGGATATACCGGTTAACTATGAGATAGTTCTTGCAGTGGCCATTGGTAAACCCAGAGGAAAGGTAGTGCTTGAGAAAATCGTGCCAGACAGAAGTATCAAGTACTGGCGCGACGAAAAAGGCGCGCACCATGTTCCAAAGCGGCCGCTGGACGAGGTTATTTTATGAAATTGATCGCAAGCAAGATATGCAGAGGAAGGTATAAGATGCAGACACGGCTCAGGAAATGGCTTTTTGGCAGGAAGAAAGGAGACCGGCATGGGAAGGGTAAAGGTTGAAAAGCCGACAAAGGAGCCCATCAGAAAGGTCTACAAGTTTGGATAAGGAGGGGGAGATGAGAAAAAAAGGCATAGTATTGATTGCGCTGGGCATCCTGGGCGGTGTATTTGTTTCGACCTTTGATATAATCATGGGGAAACCTACCAATGATATAACAGGGCCGACTTCCATAACTGCCCTTGTAATCTGCGGGATCTTTATCATAGCAGGGATCCGGGCTTTGTTGAAAAAACCGGGAAAATAATCCGTTGCCATGCCGAAAAAGGCCAGCATGAAGACAAAAAAGAAAAAGATAAATTACAAGGACCTGGAATATAAATATAATCTCCTATCCGACCTGATGGAGCATATCCCGGACGTTATTTATTTTAAGGATAAAAAAGGAAAGCTTATCATGGTAAACCATGCCCATGCCAGGGGGCTGGGCCTTAAGCCCGAACAGGTAGTGGGCAAGACCGACTTTGACTTTTTTCCAAAAGACCGGGCTGAGTTGATGGCAAAGGACGACATACGCGTCATAAAGACAGGCAAACCCATAATCGATAAGGTTGAAAGGGCTACGCGGCCCGACGGGATCGATAATTATTCAAGCACCACCAAGATACCCCGCTACGATTCAAAAGGAAACATTATAGGCCTAGTCGGGATCACGAGGGACATTACACATCGCGCGCATGTGAAGTCCCTGCAGGAAGAAAAGGAGCGCATCCAGAAAAAACTGAACGCGCTGGAAGAAGTGACAAATATGAAGTCCGAATTTGTCTCGGTTGTCTCGCATGAATTGAGGACGCCCCTGGCGATCATCAAGGAAGCGGTGCTGCTTCTTTTCGAGCAGCTTGTAGGCCCGATCAATCCCAAACAGAAAGAAATACTTTCAAAGGCAAAGAATAACGTAGAGCGCCTTAAAAATATCGTAGATGAACTCCTTGATATATCGAGGATCGAGAGGGGGACATTGAACCTGCATTATTCCCTGCTTAACCTCAATGATCTATTGCGGGATTCTTCAGATTTCTTCAGAAAATTGGCGCAGGAAAAAGGCATACGCCTGGAATACGCCCTGCCCAGGGAACAGGTCAATATCTTTGTAGACGCCGGGAGGATAAACCAGATCGTTTCAAACCTGATCAGTAACGCCATAAAATTTACCGAAGAGAACGGAGAGATCAGGATAGAGGCAAAGATCCTGGAGGCAAAGGTCAGGATAGGGGTGATGGATACAGGCATTGGGATAGCCAAACATGACCTCCCGAATTTATTCAAGAAGTTTGTGCAGGCCTCCAAGAGCGAGAGCGCGGAAAGAAAGGGCGTAGGCCTGGGCCTGGCCATTGTAAAAGAACTGGTAGGGAAACACGGCGGAGAGATCTGGGCCGAGTCCAGGTTAGGCGTGGGCACCAAGTTATATTTTACCCTGCCGCTTTTTTATACTGAAAAGTCATTGAACAAGGACATCAGAGACACCGTGAATAATCTTTTGCAGAAAGGGAGCTCGGTATATCTGATCAACCTCCTGATCGTCAATTTCAAAGAATTCAAGAAAAGGACGAGGATTAAACCCAGGAGATTATTCGAGGACCTTAAAATAATCATCGACGGCTCGCTCGAGAGATTCCATAAGAAAGGAAAAAACTCGCCGCAGGTGATCCTGGAGGATTACAGAAGCGGGGAATGGGGGATCCTCATAGCTGAAACAGAAAAGGACAGGGTTGCCGAAATCTGCGGCCTGCTCAGGGACAGGATGAGAGAATATTTTACAAAGAACAAATTAAAGGATGTTTTTATAAATTTAGGGATCCTGTCTTATTCAAGCGACGAACAGGGTGTCCTGGACAAACAGCTCCTCGCCAATATCCATATCAATAAAATATATATCGGCTCAGAAGTAAGGCGTTTTAAAAGGGTCAGTTACAAGGCGAATATCGAGGTCGTTCATTCTGAAGATAAGACCGAATCGTCTCAGACTATGGATATCTCTGAAGGCGGGGTTTGTTTTTTGAGCGAGAGGCAGCTTGTGACAGACGCGCCGGTAAGGATGAGGCTGGGCCTCTCCATGAGCAAAAAGCCCCTTGATATTAAAGCCCGTGTTGCGTGGCAGAGGAGCACAAAGGAAGAAGGGTCAAAAGAAGGCGCTGGCAGGTATAAGATAGGTCTGCAGTTTGTTGGCCTGAAAGGTAAAGACAAATCAAGGGTTTCCCGCCTAATCAAATCCCTCGCCTAGGGGCGGTGTTTCTCGTCGAAATAATCCAGATCAGAAAGAGGGACTATTACCGAAGTGGCTATATTAGTCAGGTGAGCTGCTATGCGCTTGAAGTATCTTGCTGTGAGCGCAAAGCACACTGCCTCGTTCACAGTGAGGTTACTTTTTGCCGCTTTCTCGATTATTTCATTGCAGCGATTTTTTATCTTGGTCTCGAATTTCCATGATGTCCTGGCCTGGGCTTCGTCGGATTCTATAAAAGCCTCTTTTGTCTTTTTAAAGAGCTCAAGGATGTCTTTTTCCATCACGTTGAATAGCTTAGAATACAATTCTCTATTCATCGGTTTTTCCAGGAGATCTATTATCTCAAGAAGATTTTTGGCATAGTCGCCCAATCTCTCGGCGTCCTTTACCACGCTCATCAGAAGCAGGCTCGTAGGCACGTCAACAGACGGCTGTATGGAAAGGTGCTCTACTATCCTCTTTCGAATATCCCTCTGCAGTTCGTTCACATTTTTGTCAATAGCGTATATCTTGTCCTCCAGCCCCGGCTCTTTTTCATTGTAAATGAGCCGCCTGCATACAGAGCCAAACATTTTCTCTGTATCGTCCAGCATCTTTTTGAATTCTTCAAGCACCTGAGTCAGAAAATCTTTCCCTTTCCAGAATTCCAATAGATTTTTAAACATCTCGCGCCTCCAATTTTTGTGAAGCAAAAATTGATCCCGAGTCCGCGGCAGGCGGACGAGGGACCTCTTTTCACTTGAATAATCTTGAAATAAATATCAATATGCTGGGTATCAAAAAGAAAACACTCGCTACATATATAAACGCGTACCTGCGTTTCTTTAAGGCAAGATTGCCCAGGCCTTTTGCCAGGCTTATGGGTATTTTTCTGAATATCGGCAGGGGATAGAAAAACATAACACCTATAGTATTAAAAAGAAAATGGGCAAAGGCAACCGTAATAGCAGCGGTGTTTCCTGTTGCAAAAGAGGCCAGGATCGCGGTTACGGTTGTCCCCATATTCGCACCCAGGACAATGGGAAATATTGCCTCAACAGTCAGGATACCGGATGCGACCAGCGGAACCATGAGGGACGTGGTGATCGAGCTGCTCTGGACGATAGCAGTAAAAAGAATACCCACGATAATCGCCAGGACACCGTGTTTACCGAGCACATTATTGAAGACGATCTCCACGCGGCCTATTATAAGAGATTTCATGAGCCGTACGATAAAGTACAGGCAGAAGAATAACAACAATACAGATATGGTCAGTATTAATATATATATGATATTTTGCGAAAGGTTTAGTTCCAGAAAAAAGTGCTTTATAAAATTTATTAAAGGCTTTGTGGCGAATTTTATAGGGCTGGTGAATTTTACGCCTCCTGCATTGGCAAATAAAAGAGCCATTTTAGTCGCCAGTTTTTCCAGAAAACCAGTTGTGACCTGCAGGGGGAACAAGACAGACACGCAGAGTATGTTGAAAAAATCATGCACTGTTGCGCCTGTTATTGCGCGTTTAAACTCTTCCCGACGGGTTACATGGCACAGGGATACAAGGACCGCCGTTACAGTGGTCCCGATATTTGCGCCCATTATAATAGGGATTGCATTTCCAATGGAGATGACATTGGAGCCTACCATACCTACCACGATAGCGGTGGTGGTGGACGAGCTCTGGACGATGCTAGTTGCAAGGATCCCGATGAACAGGCCTATAAATGGATTCGAGGTGGCCCTTATCAGG
>JABMRA010000018.1 GCA_013202925.1 Candidatus Omnitrophota bacterium
AGGCTACCACAAAAACTTAACATTTCAAAATAGTAATAACTCTTAACATTTTAAAATAGTAACATCAAATGCCCTATTTTTATTGACACTATATCATATATAAGATATAATTGCGCAAAAGGAACATATCTATATGATAGAGATGAACGAATTTGTAAAACAGAGGATTGATAAGTTAAATGCCCTCAAAGAGATAGGGGTTGATGCGTACGGTGGTCGTTTCAGCAAGGTCGAGGACATAGAATGCCTGACAAGGGATTTTAAGGAAGGGGACCTGGCTCAGACAGCGGGCAGGATTACCGCTCTTCGGGAACACGGGAAAAGCACGTTTCTGGACCTGAGAGACGCGAGCGCCAGGATCCAGGTCTATGTCAAGGCAGATACTGTAGGGGCAGAGACATATAATAATATATTTAAAAGATTAGATATTGGGGATATATTAGGGGCAAAAGGCAAGATATTCAAGACGCGGACAGGCGAGATCACGATAAATGCCGAGGAGATAACCCTTCTTGCAAAGGGCCTGAGGCCTTTGCCTGAAAAGTGGCACGGCCTGAAGGACGTTGAGATCAGGTATCGCCAGAGATACGTGGATCTGATAGTGAATGAGGACGTGCGCAATGTCTTTAAATTGCGCAGTAAGATCATTTCAAAGATCAGGGCTATTTTAAATGAGAAAGGGTTCCTGGAAGTAGAGACGCCCATGATGCAGTCAATGGCAGGGGGCGCAGCTGGCCAGCCATTCAAGACGCACCACAAGGCACTTGATACTGACCTGTATTTGAGGCTCGCGCCGGAACTTTATTTAAAGAGGCTGCTGGTCGGCGGTTTTGACAAGGTGTATGAACTAAACAGGAATTTCAGGAACGAGGGCGTGTCCATCAAACATAACCCTGAGTTTACCATGCTGGAGGCCTACGAGGCGTATTCTGATTGTGAAGGCATGATGCGGCTCACAGAGGAGATCTTTACAGGCGTGGCAAAGGCAGTGCTGGGCACATTGAATATCAAATTCGGCCAGCACGATATAGACCTCACTACGCCATGGCCAAGATGGTCGTTTGCGGACGAGATCAAAAAGATGTACGATATAAATCCGGATGACCCTGCAAAAGACTGGATTAAAAAACTCAATAAAAAGGGTGTGGCATTCAAGGGCAAGGACATAACGCGTTCCCAGATAGTAAATATCATTTCAGAGATGCTCGAGCCCAAGGTAAAGACAAAGCCGGTTTTTGTAGTGGATCTATTCGCAGAGCTCTGTCCTTTGGCCAAAAAGAAAAAGGCAAACCCGCTTTTGACGGACAGATTCGAACTCTTTATCGGCGGCATGGAGATAGCCAATGCCTATTCAGAGCTCAATGACCCTATTGAACAGAGAAAGAGATTCGAAGAGCAGCTGGTGGGACAGGAAGGCGTAAAGAAGATAGATGAGGACTTTGTGCGCGCCCTGGAATACGGCATGCCGCCGGCTGGCGGACTGGGCATAGGTATTGACCGGTTTCTCATGCTGTTTGCGAACCAGCCGTCTATACGGGACGTAATCCTGTTTCCGCAGTTGAAACTGGAAGGACATGGTAAATGAATACTGTTTTCAGAGGACAGATGTCAGACGTCAGATTTTTTCTGTCCTCTGTCTTCTGTTTTCTGACTTCTGTCTTCTGAAATATGAGATACGAATTCTGGATCAGTTTCAGATATTTGGTTTCGAGACGCAGGGAAAGATTTATCTCCATTATCAGTTTTATTTCAATAATGGGCGTGGCAGTAGGCGTGACCGCGCTTATCGTGGTCCTGGCAGTGATGAGCGGGTTTGATAATGACCTGCGCGAAAAGATAGTAGGCATGAATTCGCACATCATCATAGAGAAGGAAGGCGGGATCGCTGATTATAATGAGCTCGCTGACACGATAAACCAGATGCCGCACGTAATAGCGAGTTCGCCTTTTGTAAGCGGACAGGCATTGATCAGGCAGAAGGACCAGGTCACAGGCGTAATCTTTAGAGGCATCGACCCTGAGAGGGAAAGTCAAGTCACCAATATAGAAAAATACCTGGTAGTGGGCACGCTCGAGTTAAAAGAGGATACCGCGCTCATTGGCAAGGAGCTGGCGTGGAGATTGAATCTTGCGATCGGAGATGAGATCTCTATGATATCGGCCGCGACCACAAAACCAAAGCCCTTTAAGGTGGTCGGGATCTTTAACTCCGGCATGTTTGACTATGACATGAACCTGGTCTTTACGAGCCTTGAAAGCGCACAGCAGTTTTACGGGGTGCCGGGCCTGGCAGGCGGCATAGGCGTAAAGGTAGTCGACGCATATAAGGCGGACCAGATAAGAGACGAGATCCAGGCAGCGCTCGGATTTGGTTATTGGGCGAGGAGCTGGTCAGATCTGAATAAAAACCTATTCAACGCATTGAAGCTGGAAAAGGTCACGATGTTTATAATCCTTGCGCTTATCGTGGTGGTCGCCTGTTTTAATATCATAAGCACCCTCATCATGATGGTGATGGAAAAGACAAAGGACATCGGTATTTTAAAATCCATAGGGGTAACGAATTCGAGAATAAGAAATATCTTTATGTTAAACGGATTTTTCATAGGTTTTCTGGGTACGGTGCTGGGGGCAGCAGGCGGTTTTACCCTGTGTTATCTATTAAAGACGTACGAGTTTGTTAAATTGCCCATGGATATCTATTATGTAGACAGGCTGCCGGTCAATTTAAATATCATGGACGCAGCGACTGTGGTCGTGGCAGCGATCGCGATAAGTCTTTTGTCTACTCTCTATCCGGCATGGCAGGCAGCCAGGATGCAACCGGCAGAGGCATTGAGATACGAGTAAAGGTAGCGTATAGCGTATAGAAAAAACTATCCGCTATCCGCTAATATTATGCTACGCGCTAAAGGGATTCATAAAATATATAGAGACGGCAAAAAAGACCTGCGTGTCTTAAAAGGCATAGACCTTGAGGTAGGTAAAGGAGAGACCGTTAGCGTGGTGGGGCCGTCAGGCGCTGGCAAGTCCACGCTTTTACACATACTCGGGGGGCTGGACAGGCCGAATTCAGGAAAGGTGTTTTTGGACGATTCGGACTTTTACGCGTTGTCTGAGAATGACAGGGCGCGCCACAG
>JABMRA010000122.1 GCA_013202925.1 Candidatus Omnitrophota bacterium
ATAAAATCCCGTATAATTTTAACATCGCATCATCCCGAAATGCTTTACATTTAAGTCATTGACTAAAGTGTCAAGCATTTTAGGTCAGGTGGAAGGTCTGCGGAAAACTCCATGAGGGTGTTTTTGGTGGGGTGAATGAAGCTGATTGATTTCGCGTGCAGGGCCTGTCGCGATAGGCCCTGGACTACCGGGCCATTGTAAAGCGTGTCGCCTAAAATGGGGTGTCCGATATGCGAAAAGTGGATGCGGATCTGGTGGGTACGGCCGGTCTTTGGCCTTACTTCGAGAATCGTAAAATTCTTGTCTTTGTTTCTTTTGAGCACGCGGTAATATGTGACAGACTCTTTGCCCTCTTCCTCATCTATTGCCATTCTCTTTCTAATCTTCTTGTCATGAGAGATCGGCGCATTGATAATCCCTTCATCCAGATCAATAATGCCTCTGACTACAGCGAGGTATTTTTTTCCAATGGTCCTCTGCTTCAATTGGTTGGAGAGTTTTCTGAGCGCCACGCCGGTCTTTGCAACAAGCATTATGCCGGATGTGTCCTTGTCCAGGCGGTGTACGATACCTGGCCTCATCACTCGTCGTTCGTCCCGTCTTCGCCAAGCAGCTTTCGCGCTTGGCTTCGCCTGGCAAGCGTTTGTCGTTTCCGCCTCCGCCTCCGCCAGAGGTGGATCCGCCTTGGGCGGAAAGGCTTCCTCCTTCGCTCTTCGAGCTTCGGAGGACAGGTCGGCGGACAGGCGTGGTTCGTTAAACTTGGTAAGAAATCCAGGGTAGTTCAAAAGCGCGTTTACGAGGGTGCCTGAATAATTGCCGCATGCTGGATGCACGACCATGCCCGCGGGCTTATTTACAATTAAAATATCATCGTCTTCGTAAATGATATCCAGCGGGAGTTTTTCTGCCTTGGGGATTTTTCTGTCATGCTCCATGGTGCTTTCATTTTCCAGCCTTTCCAGGTCTATCCCTATCCTGTCATCCGGCTTTACCTTGTGACCTGTCTTTACCGTGGCCCCATTGAGCAAGACCTCGCCCTTCTCGATCATCCGCTGGATCAAACTCCTGGAGATCTCCATCTCGGGCTTCAACGCCACCGCGTACTTCGTGGTCACATTGTCCACCCTCTTCCCCGCATCCTCCATTTTCACTCTCATCTCATGCATATGCATGCTGCCATTATAGTAAATACTTTACACTTTAGTCAATGACAAAAGTGTAAAGTATTTTGAAAGAAAGTGAAAGGCGATGTGTCATATATAACGAAGGATGATATTGACAGATGGTCGATTTTATGGCATACTTTAGTAGGAAGGAATTCATACCAAAAGAGGAGGCTGACATGCCTACAAATGCCATAAAAATAGCTATTAGTTTACCCAAAGAAGATTTCAAGCTGCTGGAGGCAGTGCGTAAAAGAATGGGCATTACCCGCAGCGCCTTGATAGATAAGGCAATTCATTATTGGCTATCCAAAAGCAAGGAGGAAGAAATGGTCCGCCAATATATAGAAGGATACAGGCGGCATCCTGAGACACCTGAAGAGCTTGAGGAACTTACTGCAATGGAAAAATTAGCGTTGGAGACATGGAGTAAAGAGGAGGAATGGGATGAGAAGGGGTGAGGTTTGGTTGGCAAATTTACTAGCACCAGTTGGCCGGAGACCTGTAGTTTTGCTTTCGAGGAACGAGGCTTATTTAATAAGAACTTCTATTACAATAGCTGAGGTAACTACAGTGATTCGCGGCATCCCGGTTGAAGTAAAATTAGACAAAGAAGACGGTCTGGCGAAGCCTTGTGTTGTGAATCTCGATACAATTACCACTATCCCTAAGAATCAGCTGAAGCGAAAGATTGTTTTACTCAAGCCCGAAAAAATCGCCCGGATAAATCTCGCCATCCGTTTCGCCCTCGCCCTCTAACCCAAAATGCTTTACACTTTAGTCATTGACTAAAGTGTAAAGCATTTTTCAGGAGGGTGCGGATGAGGGATTTGAGCAGGGGTTTGTCCCGGATGAATCTGGCAATGGGTGGGCTGTGGCGATAGTAGAGGCACACAAGCCTCCTGCCAATTTCAGACTTTAGCAAGTGCTCGTCCCTGAATTTACACAATACCTGGACTTCTTCGGCCATGGACGTGCCAAAGGCAGCAGTGGCAATGAAGCAGTTGGTAGACGCAGGATTAGGTTCAGGATCACCATCACTCTCTATTTGAATGCCCGTGATGCCAAAGATGCTAAAATGATTCGTCTTAATCGTAACGAGATTTTCTTTGGGGAAGATCAGCGCATCCGAAACAAGCTTCCACTCTTCGCCTGCCTCGTCAAACCAGTATGCATCCAACGTCAACTCGTCTATATTCTTATCATCTATAAATCCGTCTCCATTCTCATCTATATACGGAATAGATATGGTCATTTCCTTATTAAAGCCGCTCTTGTGATTGCCGAATTTATACTCCCTATACTCTCCGGCAGGCGCAATGTTCTCCTCTAAATCTTTCATTTTGTAAATCTCGTGCTCCTCCAGTTTCTTTATATCAACCTCGTCATCTGCCTCCAGTATGCCGGCCGGCAATATAAGGCATGTCCTATCTGAAAGTTCTATCCTGTACAGTTTATCCCTGCATACAGATTTTTTTCTTCTTAATTCCGAATTATTCAATGCATAAGACTGCCCAGCATTTTTCTTTCCATTGGTAACATAAATCATCTCGCGGCACTGCCTGATAAAATCATCGCCTGTCTCCACGTTGACCTCTGCAACATAAACACCTGAGTCATAATATGTATGCTCTGCCTCTGGCAAAACGCTCACCAGGTCACATAACCCATCGCCCTCAAAATCCCAAAAATATCTCGCATTCGCCCCGTCAGACTCTGAATCAAAGGAGAATCCCACCGTAAACGGCGCCTTGCCCTTTCTGGACTTGGCGGTCATTTTCCCCTTTTTAATATTATCGGCCGCCAATATCCCGAAGCGAATCTCTTTCCTGGCCCCTCTAGATATATTATTCTCATCAGTAACCCTTAATATAGGCGTATATGCGCCTGGTTTAAAATACGTATACCTGGTTTCCGCCGAGCTTGTAGAAGTAAAATCAAAGACGCCGTCGCCCTCAAAGTCCCACTGATATTTCTGTATTGGATTTTCTGAATCAATAATTGCGTCAAAATCTACCTCTACCGGAACATTGCCTTTATAATCCGAAACTATTGGCTCAACGCTCAAAACCAGAGGGTCTGAAATCTCAACCGAAACAGTCTCGGATGCGCTCAACCCCTCAGAACTTGTGACTCTAAATTCTGCATTATACGTGCCAGGCGTCCCATAAAGTTTAACCACCTCGCCTGATTCCGAAGAACACGCCTCAAACACGCCATCGCCATTAAAATCCCATTCATACCTGCAGATATCCGCAAGAGACGATACGATAGATTTAAAATAGACCTTGCGCGGGGCAATGCCTTTTAATGGGTTTGCCTCCAGAAAAACCAGGGGTGCGCCTGGATTCCTTTCGACATCAATATTTACTATGTGGATATCTGTCTGGCCTTCGTTGTCTGTCACGCGCAGCGCCGCAGGAAAATCCCCTTCCCCTGTATACACAAAAACAGCCTTGCCTGATTCAAGGGAATTAAAATCATACACGCCCTTGCCGTCAAAGTCCCATTCATACTTGACTATGTTTCCATCCCTATCAACGCTCTGCGAATTAAAATCTACCTCGAGCGGCGCCATGCCTTTTAATGGCTCTGCAAGGGCCTTTGCCTGCGGCGACTGAGGAAGCGTCTTTTTTACAATTATCTTTACCCTTTCAGAAGCACTGGCCTTTCCGTCGCTGACATTAAATGTTACAAAATATACGCCGGGCTGGCCGTAACCCGGCCTCCATGAAAAACGTCTTTTTTCAGAATCAAAACTCGCAGCATCAGGCATTCCCTCAGCAGAATAAGTAAGCGCATCCCCATCTATATCCGCGGCATCCACAGAAAACTCAAGCAGCTCCCCTGCTACGACCGCCTTCCCGCCAATTGTAAACAGGACAGGCGAATGGTTCGGCTTTGGCTTCTTTGAAACAGTAAAGCTTTCGCGATTCGAATCAACAATTTTATCGTTATACAATAAACTACAATACGCCCGATGCTGACCTACCTCGCTGCTTTCTAAACTAAAATTAAATTCCTTATAACCATCGAGATCAATCTCCCTAGTTTCTACAACTTTTTTATCCAGGAAAAATTTTAAATTTCCTTTTAATGCAAAACTTGAGAAAATGCATGCCGTTAACTTTACAATCTCATCCTCCATGTATTGCCTCTTATCCAGACGCAGCTGAATCCTTACCTCTTCGCCTACATCAAAAAATATTGAGCCCTGGACAGCGACTGACTCGTTATGGATAAATCTATATAAAATCCTGTAAACGCCCGGGACTGTAAACTCTGGCTTAATCCCTTTCTCCAGAAGATTCATACCCCTGTCCAAATCAACATCCTCATCAATAATCTGAGCGCTCGAAGAATCAGGCCTGATCAAATCCGCAATTAGCCTCATAGACAAATCATCCTGCGAATCTACCTTCCATTTAAGAATGACGTCCTCCCCGTCCGCATAAGTATCCTTATCGCACCCTACCTCAACAACCTTAATCAAAACATCCTCTATCTCCGCATCACCCAATAAAAACGAGCTCAAATAAAGGCCCTTTCCTGAGGAAAAATATATGCCGTAATAAATCTTGTCCTGGCCGCTTGCCTCAGGGATATTAAACGCCAGGTCATTTGAATCCGCCAAAATAAAATCTTTTTTCTCTTCAAAATCACCGCACCTGACCTCTGCAAAAAGCCCGGCATCCTTTGTGAGGCCGTTATTTTTAACTTTGAGCTTGAGGATACTATCCTTGAATTCCGCTCCGATCTCGACCTTAACGCCGGATACCTTGAAATTTACAGTGTGTTTTTCGCCGCCAAATGTGTATTCTGCCTCGTGCGGCCCATCTTCTGAATCCACAGGAAACAGGAACTCGAATTGCAGCTCTTTTTCTACGCCTGGCTCTAAAAACTCGGCCAATGCCTGGCTGGTCAAACCCCTGACCTTGAAATCAATGAGAAGCGCTCCGCCGGCATCGCCTTTGTTTTTGGCCTTGAATCTAAAATACGCATTCTCGCCTGCGGTAAATACGCTGTTTTCATCCTCTAAACATAAAAGTTCTATTTCCGGAGAGGGCACCGGCTCCACAAAATTGTCCAAATCGCTCACATAAAATCTTTCAACTGCTTGAGCATTTTTCTTTGGATTGGATGACTTAAGCACAGCCTGCAAGTAATACTTTCCTATGTCATGGATGCCGGGAATCCGGATATCAATGATCTCTGTGTCTTGCACATCGGAAACATTGATTTCCTGCTTAAAAATAGCAGAATCTCCCGGCGCATATTCATCATCAGGGATGTAGACAGTGAGAAGCCTGTATCTTAAAAGGGATGTTTCGCTATTGTATCTATCCTCTATCTCTATAAAATAATTCGAGGGGTTTTCTACATCAAACTGCATCGCTATATCTTCGCCTGCAGGGCCAGCGGTAGAGGCAATCCAGGATTCCCAGGATTCCTTGTAGAGTTTTATGTAAGGACTTATATTGGATGGGACATCATTCATTGAAATAATTATCTTGCCCGCGTCAGGAATAGACAGTTTGTAAAAATCAGAATCGCCATTTGTGGCGATGGTAGCAAAATAGGCCTTTCCAAAATCAATAGGATTGGCTTCGTCTTTTTCGTTGTTCGGCTCATGCTCATCGGGCGTCTCAATAAAATAACTCACGAATGAATAGGGCTCAACGGAAGAAAAACTCGAATACCAGTCTTTTACGAGGAGATAATATCTGCCGGGTTCTCTGATTTCTATTTCAATGGCGATCTTTTCGCCGGACGAGCCGCCTTTCTGCCAGATCAATTTACGCGAGGAATCGTATATCTTAAAGGACGGCCTCAGCCCTTCAGGCACATTCTGCATCCTACTATAAAAAATACCCTTTTTCTCTATGTCTATCGCGAAATAATCGTCATCGCCGGTTGGAAACATCGTGGCCTCTATCTCTTTTCTTATGTCTATCGCCTTTGCGCTGTCGAAATCAGGGTTTGGTTCATATTGATCTGTACCTGCAACAAGGTTCACTTCTAAACTATACATTTCCTGCGAGGAAAAAGTATTGTACCTATCCTTTAACAAAATATAATAGGTGTCCCCCTCGGCAAGCTCCAAAGAATACTCTATCTCCCGGCCTGAAAGGGCTGCGGTAGCGCCGCACCACCATTTCTTTGAATTATAAATCGTGATGTGCGGGCTGAAACCGGATTCCACATCCTTTACTGAGATGTTCAAGATAGAGGCTGAATCCGCGGATAGCTTGAAATAGTCCTGGTCGCCGAAATTGTCCATCTTGCCGTGCATGGTTGCGCCGGGATCTATTGCAGTGGCAGAGTCGAAGTCATTGTTGGGTTCGAGCTCGCTTGACGCGCTTGACTTCTCGACTCCCTGCCATGGCGGGTCGCTCGAAGAAGAACCGGCCTGGTGGTACTGTTCGAGCATGTCGAGAACAATCTCATTTTCCCCTTCCTTGATTTGTACTGATTCTAAAATCCCTTCTGGCTCGATCTTCAGCGTATAGCTCCCGACAGGCACGTGCTTAAACTCAAACTTGGCTTCCGTTGAAACCAGTGAATATCTTGTGCACGCGTCTGAAGAGACCGCGCTGACCGGCTCCAGGGTCAAACGCGAGCCGATTGAATCTTCCAATGCGCCGGAAAGATCTCCGTATCTCGAGGCCATTAAAGTAAAATCAATATCATTGTCCCCGCCTAAAATATCTATCTCTTTGGAAAGCCTGTCATAACCGGCTGCGCGGATATTCATAACATGCCTGCCTTTTCCAATCTTTTCCAATTTATATTTACCATCGCTATTTGCGTAGCATGTATTTACGAACGCACCTTTTATAGGCGTGCCTCTTTCATCCTTTACCGTGCCGGACAAGGAGCCTGTCTCCACGCTGGATAACACTCTTATATCCAGGACAGCCGCGTCTATCTCCTCGTCTTTATTATTTATGATTATCTTTGCCAGGACCGACTCGCCCGGCTTGTAACTGGATTTTGTCAATTCTATATTTAATAACTCAAAAAAGTCTTTCGGAATATCTTCCTCCTCGCAAAGCAACGGCCCGGGTACGTCGATATTCACGGTCTTTGAGCCAACAAGTTTAGAATCTGAATATGCGTTCAGTTTTATCCGGTAGATCCCTCTTGTGGCATCTTCAGGAATTACAAAATCATGATTCCACAAAGAGTCTTCGCCTTCGCTTAATTTCAAGGACTTTGTTTTATAATAGACCTGTTCTCCCTTTAAATCAATTATGTTCAAGACCAAGAAAAGTCCTGCGCCGGCCTTTGAAGCATTCCTCACGCTGGAAGTTATGGAGACCTTTTGCTGCGGCAAATATTGCATCCTCTCGGCAGCCAAATCTACGTCTACGCTCGGCTCAAAAACACTCACGCCCCTTTCTGCGCTGCCCAAAAAGCTATTGCCGGAAGAATAAAAATCTGCCTTGAGCCTGTCTGTGCGGGTAATGACTATCTTTTTGTCAAAATCGACCTGGGTTTTGGCAGGGACATTGATCGATTCTGTGAATTTTGTTTCGTGGTGGGAAAATAGGGCCTTGCATTTTACCGTTTCGTCCTGGCTAGTGTTGTTCTTTATGTGGAAGGTGAATGCGGCCCCGGCACCAGTCGTATAATTTTCGCTGTCACTTGTAATATTGAATGTAAAGTCGGGGTCAGGAACAGAGCCTTCCGGCGGCATGGAAAAGGAAAAATAAAATCCTTCTGCCTGCGGCTGGATGGCCTCGGAATCAGAATTGTAAAGGATGTAATCAACGCAGTAGATGCCGGGGGTATTTAAAGCTATGCTTGATTCGTAGGTGGTGGTGTCCGAGGATTTCTTTTCCAGCACAGTGTTATCCGGCGACTTCAGGAGCATTTCTATCTTCTCAAAATCCTTTTGCACATCGATTGATTTTTTGAGGCCTGTGCCTTTTTTATATTCCGGCAACACCTTGCTGGATTTTGACCACCTGAGGAGATCTCTTATCAGGTTAATCTCTGAAGCGGATGCCTGGCCGTTTGAATACCCCCAGTCAGAATAGATAGAGGCAACAATGACCATGCCATTGCCGAAATCGTACAAAAGCATTGCTGGCATAAGATTCTTTGTCCTCCTGAGAAGGATCTCTGCACCTTCAGGATAAGCGGTGAAATAACCATCGATCTTTAAATCCGGGTATAGTTCGTTCTGCGATGAGAGGATCTGGTGGAAATTCTCAATGTATGCTGCCATTGAGTGACATGATACATCTTCCTGCCAGCCGTAGCCTTTGAGGCTGGCGGGCGGAAGTGCATTAAAGTCATACCCATGCTGCTGGGATAAACATACAAGGGTGCCTCCATTTTTTACGAATTCGGAGAGTTTTTTTCTGAAGATTACCGAATGGGAAAGGCCTGAGAGGCCGCCGGAAGGGATAAAAAGGATCTTTTGTTCATTTAATATGGACGGGTTGAATGTATGGTCTACAATGCGGACAGGCTCTCCGACTTTTTCTATTATAAGCTTCGTAAGTTCATTGTAATAGCCGTTGGCCAGGATAGCGATGTCAGGACATTCCAGGTATTCCTTCGAGGCATTGGTATAATTTTGGTTCAGGGAGTTGTTTTTTTCGGTCAGCAGATCATCCCAATCACCAATAATGGCCTGCTCGCCTCTGCCATTTTCTATTTCTTCCTGGGCCTTTTCAAAAGAGACCAGCGCCTCCCAGGATTTCAATAGATACGCCTTATTCTTTCTCGCTGCAATGCGCAGGTAGAGGTCAAAGAACTCGCGAGGATTTATTTCAATGCCTTTTGCAAAGGTTACGACATCGAACGTGTCATCAGGATGGTCAATGCCGGGGCCTGACAGGAATGAGATCAGGCTTTTATTTCTGTAAGGCTTGAAGCGCTTGAAAAAACTGCTCTCATCGCCTTTTTCCAGCTTATCAAGCAATGCCGCGATAATCAGCTCGCTATTGCAAAAACCAAAATGATCCAGGCCAATAAAGTATTCGTATCCTATATCATCCCTTCCTTCGATCGCGGGGCTCCAGTTGCCAACCACCCAGTCCTCGTCTCCGATTGCGATAAAGGTCTTTATGCGCGGGTCAGGACCGAGGCCTTCTATGCTTTTCAAAAAAATGCTTTCTGGCCTAAGCTCTTTTCGCAGGATCTCTGATTCCATTCTGCCTCCGGGGATCCAGACCTTTTCTTCTAAAAATTCCAGGGCGTATTCATAGGCAACCATGCTCTGCGTAAATACTGAAGGGATGATTTGCGCGGCTTGCTTGATGTTGGCGACTAGGCTTGTGGAGCCGTTGTTGGGAGGCGCGAGTTCGATGACAGTGTCTATGTTGTTTCCGTAAGACACCGCCCCCTGCGAGCGAGAATACGAAGTTACTGCAAGTCCGCCAGTGGAATGGGTAACAACATCCACCTTTTTGTAATCGCGGCCAGGCAGGTTTTTATTCAGAAAATCAAGTCCTTGTATAATAGAAGTGCCGACGTCGTCTCCGAGATCCCGCACGCCATAACCCCACGAATCTCCAACACAGGGCGCGTCTAGTTTGTGGTCGCCGTCAGTATCAACAGGATTGCCGCGCATATCCACGACTATCACGTCATAGCCGTTTTCCCTAAACTTGGTTACGTAGCTATCCTCTCCTTCCTGCCAGACCGAGCCATTCGAATTAAATCCGTGCACCAATAATACCGGCTTTTCCTTAACTTCGCCTGTGGTGCTTTCATACACGTATACGTTTATCTTTGCGCCCTTTGTGCTCTGCAGCGTTTCAAATTTCTCTGCGCCTGACTGCGCCCACACGCTGACCGCAGAAAACAATAGAGAAAAAGACACCGCAAAGATCATAAATCTTTTCATGACGCAGGGGAGGGGTGATTTTAAAATTCCATACAAGGACTTATTGGATTAATTTTTTAAGGTTGGATTTTCCGTAGTCCTGTGTCCAGAGAATGCCGTCCTTAAGGATTATCCTCTTTTTATTCTTGTCGGATTGGTCAGATATTATTGCTCTATTTATTGGATCGAAGGGTTTTCTTGTGGAGATTTTATCTGTATCCTTTTTAATGCTTTTATCGCTTCCGTCTGGTTTCGTTGTCCAGTATCTTAAGGCCAGACTGTTTATCCCGTGGGCATGATGCCTGGTTATTTCTTCACAGAAAACAATCCTGCCGTCCGTGGTCCAGGATGGCGAATGAACGTCTATCTTAAAAAAGTTCCTCCATTTGCGTTTTCTGAAAAATCTTGCGATCTTGTTTGTGGGCGAGCGGTCTTTGTGGGTGATTTTTCGCAGATTTTTGCCGTCTATATCCACTACCCAGATGTCTGTATTTCCTGTGGGAGTTGTCGCGCTAAAGGCCACCTTGTTCTCATCCGGCGAAAGTTCAAAATCCACAACCTTTGCTGTGCCTAGCAAGTTAACTCCTCGCTCCGCTCGTCGTAACTTGTTCATGGGGCTTCGCCCCTCTGACGTTCCAAAATGCTCCTTTTCGTCGCATTTTTCCACTGTCACCCCATCGGAAGGGTGCCTGCACCCTTCCGAACCTACCCAGTTGTATGGAATTTTTGAAATTCCATACAATGAATCCCTGCCCTGTGTACAGCCGCCAATGAGCATGCAAAGAATAACAAACCAAATCTTTGTCCTTAGCATATAGCGCTAAACCTTCGGCTACCTTTTGCCTTTTTTGTATCTCTTATGTAATGCGTGGAGCAATGTGGAATAGATATCGATATTGGCAGGGTCGCTTTCGCTTACAATATTAATCAGCCTCTTCCTTTTGTAATCATAAGACCCTGCCTTCCTCTCATCCACCAGGAGTTCGTAAACATCTACCCCAAGGGCCTCCGCAATCTTACAGATTATAATTAAGGTGGGCAGCTTGTTGGCGCTTTCTATCCGACTTATGTAAGTTGCGTGGACATTTACTTCCTCTGCCAAACGCTCCTGCGTCCATCCCCTGGAATTCCGAAGCGTCCTGATTTTATTAGCTAATATGTTTTTAATGTCTTTTAGGCTCATAAATACTTCCTTCCATTATATGATTGGTTGATTGCCAGGTAAATAGACCGATAGTCACATTATCCTGACTGTCGGTCATATTTTTCGATTATTGTGCTAAAAAGAAACTTTGGAAGGGAATGCTTGACATTTTAGTCATTGACTAAAATGTCAAGCATTTGTGAGGTATGAGTGCGTAGGCCTGGAATAGTTTTCCCATTGCCTTATCTAAATTTGATTTGGTAAGCTTTATTAATAAATGGATGTGGTTTAACATCAGGACAAAGCTGAATACGTTGACAACTCCCTATCCGCCTGAGGCGGATGGGGAGTTGTCAAGGGAACATGAAGTAGAACAGGACGGTGAAGAGGCAGTCTGAGGCTATGATAAGGATAAAGGACGTGACGACAGACAAGGTCGTGGCCTTACCCACTCCTTCCGCGCCGCCCTCTGTGCGGAAACCTTCGTAGCATGCGATGATGGCGATGATAGCTGCGAATACGAAGGCCTTGAAAAGACCTGTGAACAGGTCTTTGAATTGCAGGGGATCGAATGTCATTTTTATATATATGGTATGGCCGATGAGCAGCTTGTATACGCCTACGAGATAGCCGCCTACCATTCCTATGAAATTCGCATAGATGGTCAAAAGCGGCAGCATAATGCAGAGCGCCAGGAACCTGGGCACAACAAGATATTTTATGGGGTTGGCTGCCATTGTCTCGAGCGCGTCGATCTGCTCAGTGACCTTCATGGTGCCGAGCTCAGCTGTAATGCTGGCGCCAACGCGGCCTGCCACTATAAGGGCTGTCAGGACCGGGCCCAACTCCCTTACCACGGAAAGCGACACAAGGCTGGGTATATAGATATTGGCATTCATCTTGGTAAGCTGATAAGCGCTCTGAAGCGCCAAGACCATTCCCGTGAAGAGTGAGACCAAAAACACTATAGGCAAACTCAATACGCCTACGTTATACATCTGTTCAAAGAGCTCTTTTCTTTTCAGGGGCGGGACAAATATCTGAAATATCGTGCCACAAAGGAGATGGAATACGCCGCCTACGTAAACGAAGAAGTTCAATGTCTTCTGGCCCAGATGCTGCATAAAAGCCTTAGTTCTGCGTTCCATTTTGCCTCCGAAAATGCTTTACATCCGCCTAGGCGGATGTAAAGCATTTTTTAGTAGCCGATCTGTGCCAGGATAGCCTTTAGATCTGCGGCTACGACCTTTGGTTTTTGTATGGACTTTACGGCGCGGTCCGGGTCTTTCAGACCGTGGCCAGTAAGTATACAGACAATCTTCGGCTGTTTCGCGTTCTTGAAATAGCCATGTTTAGCGAGTTTCAACATGCCTGCGACAGACGCTGCTGAGGCCGGCTCTACGAATACGCCTTCCTTGTTCGCAAGGAGTTTGTAGGCGTCAAGGATTTCCGAATCCGAGACCATGTCTATGAGGCCGCCTGATTCGTCGCGCGCCTGCTCTGCCTTTTTCCAGCTAGCGGGATTTCCGATGCGGATGGCGGTGGCGATGGTCTCTGGTTTTTTCACGGGCTTGCCTATTACTATAGGCGCCGCGCCTTCTGCCTGGAAACCAAGCATTTTCGGGAGTGCTTTTATCAGGCCTTTTTCCCGGTACTCTTTGTATCCCTTCCAGTAGGCAGTGATGTTTCCGGCATTGCCAACAGGGATAATGTGAAAATCCGGGACCTGTCCGCTGCCAAGCTGATCGCAGATCTCAAACGCTCCGGTCTTTTGCCCCTCGATCCTGTACGGATTTACTGAATTTACAAGCTGGATCGGGTATTTATCGGTGATCTCTACTACGAGATCGAACGCATCGTCAAAATTGCCGTCAATTGCAATGACCTGGGCGCCGTGAATCAGCGCCTGGGCAAGCTTGCCGAGCGCAATAGCGCCTTTTGGGATCAGCACCACGCATTTTATCCTGGCCCGGGCTGAGTAGGCGGCGGCGGATGCAGAGGTGTTGCCAGTGGATGCGCAGATAACTGCCTTTTTCCCCTCCTCAACTGCCTTTGAAACAGCAACAGTCATTCCCCTGTCTTTGAATGAGGCGGTCGGGTTGAGGCCTTCGTATTTTAGATAGACCTCTGCGCCTTCAGCGCCGATACATCCTGAAAAATACGGCGAATGTATGAGAGGGGTGTTGCCCTCGTTCAAGGTGATCACCGGCGTCTTTTCTGTAATCGGTAAAAATGCTCTATACTTATCTATTAGACCGTTCCACATAAAACCTATCCCTCCAGTCTCAATAACACGCTTTTTCTCTTTATGGTAGCGAGACCGTTTATTTTTTTCAATGCGCTCTGCATGTCTTTTTCCCTTGCCTCATGGGTAAGCATTACTATCGGCACTACATGCGCCTCGCGCCTCTCCTTCTGCACCACGCTTGAAATGCTGATATTGTTACTCCCCAGGATCCCGGAGATCTTTGCAAGCACCCCGGGCCTGTCGATGGCAGAAAAATGCACATAGTACCTGGTGCGGACATCGTCCATTTTTTTGATCTTCTTTATCTCTGCCCTTTTGGCTGCAATGAACCTGCTGGATTTTTTACCATAGATAATCGCCGAGGCTGTATCCATTATGTCGCTTATTACCGCGCTTCCGGTAGGAAGCTTGCCCGCGCCCTGCCCGTAGAACACCTGCTTGCCGACCAGATCAGCATCTATGGAAATGGCATTGTACGCGCCGGAGACCGAAGACAATATATATTTTGAAAGCAGGAGTGTGGGATGCACCCTCAGGCTGAGCTGGTTTCCCTCGCGCTTCGCAATGGCCAGGGGCTTTACAGTATATCCCCAATCCCTTGCGTACTGGATATCGACCGGAGAAATCTTTTCTATGCCTTCAACGTAGATGTCCTTCATCCCTACCTTTTTTCCAAATCCAAGAAGCGAAAGAATGGCAAGCTTATGCGCGGAATCCAGACCTTTTATATCCAGGGACGGGTCACTCTCAGCATAACCACTGGACTGCGCCTCTTTGAGCGCGGCCTTAAAGGTAGCGCCCTCGCCTGACATGCGGGATAGAATATAATTCGAGGTGCCGTTCAAAATTCCTATGATGTTGTAAAAGGTGTTTGCCGAAAGGCCTTCGCGTATTGCCTTTATAATGGGGACTCCTCCTGCCACGCTTGCCTCAAAGAAGATCTCCCTGCCCGCCTCCTCTGCCTTTTTAAAAATCGCTTCGCCTTCAACCGCCAGAAGCAATTTGTTGGCAGTCACCACGTGTTTTCCGGCTGAGAGGGCCTTCGTGATGATCTCTTTTGCAGGATGCACCCCTCCTATTAATTCAACCACCACATCTATGTCTGGATGGCGGATCACTTTGTCAACGCTTCTGGTGAGCATCTTCTTTGGCACGCTGACGCTTCTCTTTGACCTGAGGTCCTTGTCGCACACGAACATCAGATTCAGATCTATGCCGGTCCTGTCACGGAAAAGCCTGCGGCGCTCCAGAAGGAGCTTCACCACGCTAGATCCGATCGTCCCGAAACCTACAACACCGATATTGATTTTATTTTTCACTTTGATCACCTTTTTGACCTTCTTTTCCTTTTCGCAAGGAATAATCCACCATCTTTCTTATAAATACCCTGTCTTCATCCCTTATCCTGATAAATTTTACCCTGGTGTCGTAGAGCACGCCTTTTACCCGCTGATGTGAGCCCATTACCTTGACCTTTATATCAATATAATCAGGCGTGTCAGGCAGCCTGAGTTTCACTCTCAACACTGTTCCGACTGGAAATTTTCTATCTGTTGTAAGGAATATGCCTCCGGCGCTTATGTTTTTGGTCTGAGTGATGTCGCTCTTTGCCTCCCTAGTAGTGACATCACTATAAGAGACCACAAAGTTGCCGCTTATCCTTATAAACTCTCTCCGCTCAAATACATAACTCTCTGGATTAAGTTTTTCTGGTTTATCCGGCATAAGCGTGGTCTCTAAAGGTCCTTCACTTCGCTATGAGGCTCCTTTTCGTTGCCTCAATACGCTCGTTCAGGATCAATTTCGCCTTCGGCGAAATTGAAGCTGGCGAGAGGAGCAATTTCGAGCTATGCTCGAAATTATCCTGAGGCTGCGTAGAAAAATGTAAGCATTTTAGCAGCCGAAGGATCTGCCTCTCTTAAAAGGTATTTCAGCAGCTACAATCCTCCTTTTCGTCGGATTGTTCAACGCTGCTTCAATATCAAATCCGCCGTAGGCGGATTTGGAGCTGGCGAGAGGAGTCGAACCTCCAACCTATGGTTTACAAAACCATTGCTCTGCCATTGAGCTACACCAGCTTTGCAAAGCAAATCTGATCCTGAAGCAGCATTAAAAAATGCGAGCGAACAGCGAGCATTTTAGCTGCTGAAGGACCTTTGCTTCCTTATATTAATATTTTATCAAATAACTTCTAGCCTGAAAGGTCCTTCACTG
>JABMRA010000123.1 GCA_013202925.1 Candidatus Omnitrophota bacterium
CAGCCGCCAGTTTGTGGACTGTTTCAGGTATAGGCCTGGCGGTTGGATGCGGTTTTTATACGGCAGCCTATGCAGCGACTATTATTGTCATGGCTGCGCTTTATTTATTGCGGAAGATTCCGATAGAAGAGAAAAAAGAGAAAGGGGGGTAGGATGGCGAGAAGAGACAGGAATGAATCAAAGCTCCTGGATGTTGATGCCAGTATGCAGGGGTCGTTGGCGTTTAAAGATCCAGTGAACCTGAGGATAAACGGAAGCTTTGAAGGCAAGCTGGACACCAAAGGCAGCCTTACCATCGGAGAAAATGCAACAGTGCGCGCAGATATAACAGGCGAGGAGATAATGATAGGCGGAAAGGTCACGGGCAACATCTTGGCGCAAAAAGAACTGAAGATCCTTTCGCACGCCCACATCGTGGGCGACATCACAACGCCTGTTTTGAGCGTAGAGCCCGGCGCGGTCATGCAGGGAAAATGTCAGATGCTCAGTTATTCCAGCGGCAGAAAAAGCAAGACCTTTAACGCAGACGAACTGGCTGAATATCTGGAGGTAGAGGTCTCAAACATAGTGACCTGGGCAAATTCAGGAAAGATCCCGGCGTTTAAGGAAGGCAATGAGTGGAGGTTTGAGAGGGTAAGCGTTGATGAATGGATAGCCAAAGAAAAGGCAAAGTAAGAAGCAGGCGCTGAACCATGATGAAAAAATTTTTGACACCCAATGAAGCAGCGGACTATCTTGGCGTCTCGGAAGAGGAGCTGCAGAAGGCCGTTGACAAAGGCAAGATAGCTACCTACAGAATAGGCGGGATCTACACGAGATTCAGGGTAGATGACCTGAATTCCTATCATCGCAAGGGCCCCGGGAGGGGCGGTCAGAGGCAATCCACCACCTTTAGCGACAGGATAAAGGATTTCTTCTACTTTAACGACTTTTATATTTACTCGGGCATTGCAGTTATAGTCGTCCTGTACTTTATTTTCAAATAGGTATGGATTCTAAAAAATCTATAAAGAAGCTCTTAGAGGATCTCGGCCGCAAAAAGATCACCGCGCAAAAGGCATATGCGCTGCTCAGGGACCTGCCTTATAAGGATCTGAATTTCGCGCGCCTGGACCATCACAGGGTGCTCCGCAAGGGCTTTGGGGAGGCCGTGTACTGCGAGGGGAAAAGTCCCGGCCATGTAAAAAAGATACTGGAAGAGATCCTTAAAAGAAACGCGCATTGCCTTTTTACCCGCGCCAGTAAGTCGCTGTACGAATATCTGAAAAAGTTCCACAGCGGATTAAAATACAACGAACAGGCCAGGATCATTTATACCAGGAAAGAGAAGCCAAGAAATAAAAAGCGTGTCCTGATCCTGGCAGCAGGCACTAGCGACATCCCGGTTGCTGAAGAGGCGCGGCTGACGCTCCAGATCATGGGAAACAGGGTAAAGGCCCTCTATGACGTAGGTGTTGCCGGCATACATCGCTTGTTTGACCGGCTCCCTGATATCTCCAGGGCAAACGTAATTATCGTGGTGGCAGGCATGGAAGGCGCGCTTGCAAGTGTAGTGGCGGGCCTAACGGATAAGCCGGTCATCGCGGTACCAACGAGCGTGGGCTATGGCGCCAGCTTCAAAGGCATTGCCCCGCTTTTGACCATGCTGAATTGCTGCGCGCCGGGCGTCAGCGTGGTAAATATTGACAATGGCTTTGGCGCAGGCTATTTTGCGAGCCTGATAAACAAATGACCAATAAGCGTGATATCATAAAGGATGCAATAAAGAATATCGGCCTCCTGACTGATGAGAAGATAAGGCAGGCCATTGAAGAGCAGTCCATGACCATGGAGGGCCTGGCAAGCATCCTTGTCAGATTAGGATATATAGCGAATAAAAACGTAGGAAAGACGCTCGTCTCGCAGATAGGCATTTTGCCCATTGCCATAAAGCCCCAGGAGATACAGAAGCAGGCAGCGACCCTATTACCCGCCAACATTGTAATAGCCCACAGGATAATCCCGTTGAAACAGGAATCCAATAAACTCGTGCTCGGCACTGACGACCCGTTGAATTTTCTCGCACAGGAAAATCTGGAAAAGATAATCGGCGCGGCCATAGAACTGGAACTCGTCCAGACCAAGGACATGGACAAGGTGCTGGCAGCGCTACACACGCCCAGAGAGAAGCCGGACATTGACCTCGGAAAGATATCAGAGGGCATAAAGGCAGCAAAGGGCGGCGAGGATGCGCCTATAATAAAACTTGTAAACGTCATAATCAACGAGGCGTCCAGCAGGAGGGCCAGCGATATCCACGTGGAGCCGCTGGAAAATAAATTCCGCGTGCGCTACAGGATAGACGGTGTTTTGCATGAGGTGCCGGGTCCGCCAAAAAGGCTGCAGGGTTCGGTCATCAGCAGGGTGAAGATCATGGCAGGCATGGACATAGCAGAGAAGCGCCTTCCGCAGGACGGCAGGATAAAGATACGGCTTGAGAAAAAAGAACTCGACCTCAGGGTATCGAGCCTGCCGGGCATACACGGCGAGAGCGTGGTAATGAGGCTCCTTGACAAGTCAAGCTTTCTCGTAGGCGTCGAGGACCTGGGGTTTTTACCGGACCAGAGAAAGGCATTCGAGGAATTGATAGGCCTGCCGAACGGCATGATACTCGTCACAGGCCCTACAGGAAGCGGCAAGACCACGACATTGTACGCGACACTCAGTCACATAAACCAGAAAGAGCGCAAGATCATTACTATAGAAGACCCTGTTGAATATCAGCTGGACGGGATAAATCAGGTCCAGGTAAAGCCAGCCATAGGGCTTACGTTTGCCAGCGGCCTGAGGTCCATGCTCAGGCAGGCGCCGGACATCATAATGGTCGGCGAGATACGCGATATGGAGACTGCGCAGATAGCTATACAGTCCGCGCTCACAGGACATTTGATCTTCAGCACACTGCACACAAACGACGCGGCAAGCGCTGTGACCCGGCTCGTTGACATGGGCGCAAAACCTTACCTGGTCTCCTCTACAGTACAGGGCGTTTTGGCGCAGCGCCTGGTGCGGACCATATGCCCATCGTGCAGGGCTGCGTATAAACCTTCTGAAGAAGAGCAGCGGATCCTTTCTCTGGACGAACAAGGGGCAAAGGCAATCGAGCTTTACAAAGGCAAAGGCTGCGCAGATTGCAGCCACACGGGATACAAGGGCCGCACAGGCATATTGGAACTTTTGGTAATAACTGACGAGATACGCGAGTTGATCCTGAACAATGCCTCGAGCGCTGAGATATCACAGAAGGCCAGGGAAGCGGGCATGAGGACGCTGAAGACAGACGGCATTGAAAAGATCAAAAGGGGACATACCACGATCTCCGAGGTATTGAGGGTAACGCAAGACCTCTAGCGGGGTTTACACTTTTTCAGCTATAAGCTGTAAGCTTTAAGTTATAAGCAAAATCTTGGGTCGGGATTTTTTTCTTACAGCTTACGGCTTATAGCTTACAGCTGCGCATTTTGCAATACAGAAAGCCTAAACTTAACAGGGTCAGACGAATATCATGGCTGAGAAATCACAGTACAATCTGTTATTGAAAAAACTTGTTGATAAAAAGCTTTTGACTCAACAGGTCATTGACGAGGCATTTGAAGAGGAAAAGAAGACCGGCAAGATCATCTTCAAGATCCTCGTTGACCACGGATATATCAGCGAGGATGTGCTGCTGGACACTGTCGCGGACTGGCTGAGCATAGAACTGGTCAATCTTGCAAAGGTAAAGATAGAGCGCGACGCGATAAACAAGATATCCGCGTCCACTGCCAAGTTTTACAATATCGTTCCGCTGAAGATCGAGGGAGATGCAGTCGTTGTGGCGGTCTCCAATCCGCTGAACATGAAACTCGCTGATGATCTCGGTTTCGTGACAGGCCTGAACATCCGGATGGTCATTGCCAAGGAAGAGGATATAAAAAAGGCAGTGGAGCGGTACTACGGCGAGGAAGAGGAGTCGCTCGGCGATGTCATAGATGAGGCAAAAAAGACATCCGGCAAGACCGCTATCAAAGGAGAAGGGGACGTAGATAAGTTAAAGGAGATCGCCTCGCAGGCGCCGGTCGTGAAGCTGTTGAACATGGTGCTTCTCCGCGCAGTAAGGGAAAAGGCGTCTGACATACACTTTGAACCATTCGAGAACGATTATAAGATACGGTACAGGATAGACGGCGTGTGTTATGATGCCGCGCATCCGCCAAAGGACCTGAGCCTTGCGATAAGTTCCAGGATAAAGGTCATGGCAAACCTGGACGTGGCTGAAAACAGGCTGCCGCAGGACGGAAGGATCGTGTTGGAGATAAGCGGAAACAGCGTTGATCTGCGCGTCTCGACACTGCCGACGCTTTACGGTGAGAGCATTGTCATGAGGGTGCTGGATAAAAACGTGGTGAGTCTGTCCCTGGACCAGCTCGGCATGAACAATGACGTTAAGGCAAAACTCAGGGATGTAATAAAGAGGCCGAACGGGATCTTGCTGACCACAGGGCCGACAGGCAGCGGCAAGACCACTACGCTGTACTCGTGCTTGCGGGAGATAAATAAAATAGAATATAAGATCATAACAGCCGAAGACCCTGTTGAATACGATATCGAGGGCATCATCCAGGTGGCGATAAACCCAAAGATAGACCTGACCTTTTCAAAGACATTGCGCCACATGTTAAGGCAGGACCCTGATATTTTAATGGTGGGAGAGATACGCGATACTGAGACAGCAGAGATAGCCATACAGTCCGCGCTGACAGGGCATTTTGTTTTCAGCACACTGCACACCAATGACGCGCCCGGCGCGATCACGAGGCTTATGGACATGGGCGTGGAGCCGTATCTGATAAGCTCTACGGTCAGGGCAGTTATTGCGCAGAGGCTCATGAGGAAGATCTGTTCGAAATGCAAGAAGCCCTACACGCCGCAGAAGGGTGAACTTGAGGAACTGGGGATATCAGCTGAGAAGTTAAAAGGCGCGCGGTTTTACAAGGGCGAGGGCTGTTCTGAATGCAACGGCTCAGGATACAAGGGCCGCACCGGCATATACGAATTATTTATCATGGATGAAAAGATCAGGGGACTGCTCGTAAAAAAGGTCAGCTCTGCGGCAATAAGGAACGCCGCGCAGGAGACAGGCATGAGGACATTGCGCGAGGACGGCGTGGCCATGGTCCTGGAGGGCTTGACCACGGTCGAAGAGGTCCTGCGCGAGACCAAGGAATATATCTAGCCGTAAGCTATAAGCCTTAAGCTGTAAGCTGTAAGAAAAATTCTGACCCCAAGGTTTTTTGCTTATAACTTAAAGCTTACAACTTATAGCTGAAAAGAGGGGACTTATGAAGAAAACAGGTTTTACCCTTATTGAACTTCTGGTGGTCATTGCCATTATCACCATCCTGGCCGGCATGGTCGTGAGCGGCGCGCAGCAGGCAAGGAAAAGAGGGGCAATGACAAAGACAAAGGCCCAGATCGCCACGATTGAGACATCCATAAGCATGTACGAGGCAGATATGGGCGTTTATCCTGAGACCACCAATAAGAAACTCGTGGAGGCGCTGCAGGACGACCCTGGCGATCTTGACTGGAGCGGCCCGTACATGAGGATCAGGGAAAAAGAGCTCAATGAAGAAGGCGAATACATGGATGCATGGGGAAACGCAATCGTCTATGTGAACCCCGGCGTGCATAATGAGTATTCATATGATTTGTATTCAATGGGTCCGAATGGAGAAGGCAATGGCAGTGAAAGAGACGACATCACGAACTGGTAAATCTTCAGCCATAAGCTATAAGCCTTAAGCTGTAAGAAAAATTCCGACCCAACGTTTTCGCTTATAGCTTAAAGCTTACAACTTATAGCTAAAAAGAGGGGACTTATGAAGAAAACAGGCTTTACGCTTGTCGAGATGCTGGTGGTGCTTGCAATTATAGCAATGCTCATGGGGATAACGATCCCGTTTACAGCCGGTTTTGGCAAGGGCCTGAGGATGAAGACCGCTGCAAGGGCTATTTTAGGTACGCTGCGTGTTGCGAAGTCCAGCGCCATTACATACAGAAAAGAGCATGCTGTTATCTTTGACGTGGAAAAAGGGGAATACTGGATAGAGGATGTGGACGGTAAGATATTCGAGAGGAAACACAGACTGCCGAGTTCCATAAAGTTCAGTATCCAGGGCGATGAGGCGAACAGCGAGGAAAACGAAGACGAAGGCGAAGGGACTGACCCCGTGACATTTGAGGGCGACATGGTCGTGTTTTATCCAACCGGCGCGATAGAAGGCGGGGGCGGCTCAATCACGATCACTGACAGACAGGGCGAGTCAAAGACCATTTCTGTCATCAGCAGCACGGGCAAGGTCAGCATTGATTAATTGTATGGGAAAGTATACCCCCCCTGTTTTCTCCCCTGCAGATTTGCTGGCGCAAATCTAATCGCAGGGGACAGGTCCGAAAACAAAACTGGGGGGACGGCGAAAATCGTTTGAAAGTCGTCGCCGAAAGGCGATTTTCTTGTATGAAGCATAAAGTCACCCGCAGACAAAAGGATATATCGCGGTTGTTGCGCGAGAAGAAACAGGCCTATGGGGACGTCTTGAAAGGGAGAAAGAAAAAATGACCCGTTCGACAAGCGGTTCGACAAGCTCACCGCCTCCCGAATCGTCCCGAGCTTGTCGAGGGGCTCATGGTCATCCCAATCCTGTGCTTCGACGGGCTCAGCATGGTTCGTCCTTCGATAAACTCAGGACGAATACTGAGCATAGTCGAATGTATTCGAAGCATGGTGAGCAAAGTCGAACCAAGCGACTGAAAGGAGTCGAAGGATGAGAAAGATGTTTTTCTTTGCCGTTATGCTGTTTCTATTTATGCTCGTCTTTATTAAGAGCGAGACATGGGAGACATACAAAACAAGAGAAACAAGGATGGGGGTAGAATATACGGTTCTAAGACATAGACTGCATTGGGATAGATTTTTTGACTATATAAAAGACGCCCCCAGAATGATCTTAGAAAGCGGCATCATTAAATCCATTCGTTCGAGATAGATGGTCAGCATCATCATCCCCACCTTTAACCGCGCCCAGTTTTTAAAAAAGGCAATAGGATCTGTCCTGTCGCAGGCCTACAGCGCAATCGAGCTTATTGTTGTCGACGACGGCTCGCAGGATGATACCCCGGCCGTGGTCTCACGCTACGCAGGCCGTCTGAAGTATCTAAGGCAGGAAAACAAAGGCGTTAGTGCAGCGCGGAACCTGGGGATAAAAAACTCCTCCGGAGGATTTATCGCGTTCCTTGACTCAGACGACTGGTGGGACAGGGATAAGCTGGCAGTGCAGCTGGCCAAGATGCGGCAAAGCCCTGATTATATTGTTTCCCATACGCAGGAGACCTGGTATAAAAACGGTCGGCTGTTAAACCAAAAGGAAAAACACAGAAAGCATCATGGCTATATTTTTGATAAATGTCTGGCCATGTGCTGCGTCAGCATGTCCACGGCAATAGTGCGGAGAGGGCTTTTTGATAGCGTGGGCCTCTTTGACGAAGACCTGCCATGCTGCGAGGACTATGATTTCTGGCTGCGGGTAAGCGCAAGGCACGAATTTCTGCTGATAGACAGGCCCCTGACATTAAAGGCAGGCGGCAGGCCAGACCAGGTCTCATCTATCTACGCAACAGGCATGGATAGATTCCGCATAGAGGCCATCCTGAAACTCCTTAAATCCAATGAACTTGCCCCGGACCAGCGCACACTCGCCACCCGCGAACTCCACAAAAAATGCCAGATCTACGGCAGTGGCTGCCTCAAGCATGGCAGGGTAGACGAAGGCAGGCGCTATCTCCAGCTAGCCGCGAAATTCTAAAAATGCTTTACACTTTACTCAATGACTAAAGTGTAAAGCATTTTGGCATGCCCAGCGCGCATG
>JABMRA010000124.1 GCA_013202925.1 Candidatus Omnitrophota bacterium
CGCCGAGCGGATCGCTGTTTCCGGCACAGGCCTTGTCACGATAGGTATAAAGCCGAGATACGCGTCCATCGGATACGGCTATATTGAGATCGGAAAGCGGCTGACAGGTTATTACGCGGTAAAAAGATTTATTGAAAAACCTAAAAAGGAAAAGGCGGAAAGGTTTTACAGGCAGAAAAACTATGTCTGGAACAGCGGGATCTTTGTCTGGAAGACGAGTTCCATCCTGACCGCGCTAAAAAGGCACATGCCTGACATGTATTACGCGTTCAAGGACGTCGTGATATTCGAGGGCAGGAAGGGATACTCAATAAAACTCGCCAGCGAATATTCCAGGCTCACGTCCATGTCCATAGATTACGGCGTCATGGAGCACGTGGCGAAAAACAAGACCCAGAAGTTATTCTGCGTAAAGGCGGGATTTGACTGGGTGGACATAGGCTCGTGGTCCAGCGTGGACGAGATATACGACAAAGACGCAAGGGGCAATATCATTCTCTCCAACAGCTCCCTGATAGACGTCACGAATTCCACCATAATAGGCGAACGCGACCACAAGATCGGCGTAATAGGCGCAAATGACCTGATAATAATCCAGACCAAATCCGGAACACTGGTCTGCAATAAAAACCGTGCCCAGGAAGTAAAAGACCTGGTCCGAAGCTTCAAGTGAGAATACTGGCGCTTGATATCGGAGAGAAACGTATAGGCCTTGCTGTTAGCGATGCCTTGAATATCACTGCCCAGGGCCTTGAGACATTAAGGCGGACGAGCGCGGAAGACACCCTGAAGAAGATCAGGGCATTGATAAAAGAGTACGATGTTTCAAAGATAGTCATTGGCATGCCTTTTAACATGGACGGGACAGAAGGCCCTAGCGCGAGGGCAGCAGGGGAATTCGCGGCTATTTTAAGAAAAGACACGGGCGTCACCGTAGAGATGGTTGACGAACGCCTAACGAGCGCGCAGGGCGAACGCATGCTTTTAGAGGCGGATATCTCGAGAAAAAAAAGAAAACGCGCTATTGATAAGATCGCGGCGCAACTGATCCTACAGACTTACCTGGAGTCGCATGTACAAAAAGATAGTTCTAGATAACGGTATCCGTGTAATACTGAACCCAATGCCCGCTATGGAGTCAGCTGCGATCGGGGTGTGGATCGCCGCAGGCTCGAGAAACGAGACCAAGCGTATTTCAGGCGCCTCACATTTTCTGGAGCATATGATCTTTAAAGGCACGCCCACCATGACCAGCCGCAGGATCAAGGAAGAGATAGAAGGCCGAGGCGGCTCCCTGAACGGATTTACGTCCGAAGAGATGACGTGTTACCTTGCCAAGGTCAGTGCGCGCCACATAGATATCGCGCTCAGCGTCCTTTCCGAGATGGTCCTGCACGCGCACCTGAACCAGAAAGAAGTGGAGCGCGAACGCACAGTCATAGTGCAAGAGATAAAGATGTACCATGACCTCCCGAATCACCACGTGCACGACATATTAAATGCGCTCATGTGGCCGCGCCACCCATTGGGTTTTCCAGTTGCAGGGGACATCAGGTCCGTAAGGTCCATTACGCGGCATGACCTCATGGATTACAAGAAGACGAATTATATACCGAAAAACATAGCGCTGGTCCTGTGTGGAAATCTGGATCAGGACAAGGTGATGCAGGGAATAAACAGGATCTTTCGCTTCAATGTAAAAAAGAAACCCGCGCCTTGCGCCGGGTTCAACAACGCGCAGTCTCAGCCTCAGATGAAAGTCCTGCGCAAGGACACCAAGCAGGCGCACATTTCAATGGGCCTGCATGCGTTCGGAAGGATGCACGAAGACAGGTATAAGCTGACCCTCCTGCACATTATCATGGGCGCGAATATGTCGTCCAGGCTTTTTGAAAACATAAGGGAAAAGAGGGGCCTTGCCTATGAGATCGGCACAGAGATAAAGAGATACAAAGGCACGGGGGCGTTTATTGTAAACGCAGGCACAGAGCACTCAAAGGCCAAAAAGGTCATCTCTCTTGCATTGAAGGAATTAAAAAAGGTCAGGGAATCGACCATCCCCGAGAAGGAATTAAAGAGGGCAAAGGAATATTTCAGGGTGCAGTTTTCATTGGCGCTCGAGAACACGATGGATCACATGTTGTGGCTCGGCGAGCGCGTAGTGGCATCAGGCCGGCTCCCTGAAAAGGACAAGATCATCAAAGAAGTAAACTCTGTATCTGCGCAGGACCTGCAGTGCGTGGCAAAAGATGTCTTCAGGGCAAAAAACCTGAACCTGGCCATGATCGGGCCCGTAAGGGATAGAGAAAAAAAGGAGCTGGAAGAGGAACTGGGAGAATTGTGATAAAGAGAAATATACTTGTTGCGCCGAGTATCCTATCGGCAGATTTTTCGAAATTAGGAGATGAAATAAAAAAGGTCGAGGCATCCGGAGCGGACATGATACACATCGACGTGATGGACGGGCGTTTTGTGCCAAACATCACTATCGGGCCCCTTGTCGTCGCGGCAGTAAAGAGATGCACACGATTGCCGCTGGATGTGCATCTGATGATCGAAGAGCCGCACAGATTTCTCAAGGGATTTGCAGATGCCGGCAGTGACATCATTACTATACATGCAGAGGCGTATTCTTCAGAAGACAGAAGACAGAAGTCAGAAGTCAGAAGACAGAGGTCAGAGGACAGAAGAGGAACCTCGAGGACTACAGATAAAATAGACGAGGAGCGCGTAAAAAAAGTGCTAGGCGAGATAAAAAAACTCGGTAAAAAGGCAGGCCTGTCCCTTAACCCTGATTCGCCCTTCTGCATACAGGGCGTGCTTGGCGAATGCGACATGGTCCTGATCATGTCAGTGCATCCCGGGTTCGGCGGCCAGGGGTTTATTAAAGAAGCCATGGCTAAAATAAAAGAGGTGAGGAAGGCATATTCCGGCGACATAGAGGTTGACGGCGGCATAAACGACAAAAATTGCGGCTCAGTCATAGACGCAGGCGCAAATATAATAGTGGCGGGGTCGTATTTCTTCAGCGCGAGCGACCCAAAAGCCGCGATAAAAAAACTGCGCGCCGCAAACACATAAACAAAGTAGAAAGGGCAGGAACATGGCAATAAAATTCGGCACCGACGGGTGGAGGGCGATAATATCAGAGGATTTTACATTTGAGAATGTGCGGGTTGTGTCCCAGGCGGTCGCGGACCATTTCAAAGGCAAAGGCGTCACGTTTGCCGTTGGCTACGACTGGAGGTTCCTGTCTGAAAAATACGCGGAGTTGGTAAGCGAGGTCCTGGCGGCAAACGACATCAAGGTCCTGCTTTCGGATAAGGCAATCCCGACGCCGCTCGTAAGCCTGGCAATAAAAAACCAGAAACTTTCCGGCGGCATAATGATAACAGCCAGTCATAACCCGCCTGCGTATAATGGCATTAAAATAAAGGCGTCTTATGCCAGCTCCGCGGACGAAAAGATCACGAAATCCGTAGAATCCCTCCTGGGCAAAAATAAAGTCAAGAGCATTTCTTTGGAAGAGGGTATCGCCTCAGGCAGCATAGAGACCGTTGATCTAAGGCCCGGCTATATGAGATTCATAAGGTCATACATAGATCTGGACCTGCTGAAAAAATCAAAACTCAACGTGCTGGTGGACTGCATGTACGGCGTGGGCGACGGGTACATAAAAGAGATCCTGGGCGATACGGGTATTAAGATCACCGAGATGCGCGCAGGCCGCGACCCGCTATTCGGCGGCATAAGCCCGGAGCCGATCCCGAAAAATCTTGGGCCGGTTTTTCAGGAGATGAAAAACAAGGATTACGATATCGCGATAGTAAACGACGGTGATGCGGACAGGATATGCGCTGTCATGCCCGGCGGCGGGTACTTAAGCGCTGGCCAGATAATGGCGCTTTTGCTTTTACATTTTGTAGAGGACAGAAAATGGAAGGGCTCAGTGGTCAAGACTGTCTCAAACACCACGCTCATAGAGCGCATTGCGAAAAAATATGCCCTTAAGCTGCACGAGACGCCCGTGGGATTCAAATACATATGCCGGATCATGCTGGACGAGGATGTGCTTATTGGCGGAGAAGAATCAGGCGGCATAGGTGTAAAGAATTACATGCCGGAGAGGGATGGTATGCTCCTGGGGATACTGCTTGTGGAGATGATGGCGCACAGGAAAAAGGGCATACTGGCCATAATGGATGACGTGGAAAAGGAATACGGCAGATTCTGCTACGCAAGGATAGACATGGAATATCCGGATGACAAGAAGAAAAAACTTATGGAACTTCTCAGGACCAGCCCTCCCAAAAAGATCCTGCAAAAGCCGGTAAAGGAGACCAAGGCCTACGACGGTTTTAAATTCATACTGGAAGACGGCAGCTGGCTTATCATGAGGCTTTCCGGCACTGAGCCAATACTCAGGGTCTACGCAGAGGCATCGAGCGACGCGGAGGCCCGGCAATACCTGGAGTTTGGAAAAAACATCGCCCTCAAAATCTAAAATGCTTGACATGGCATGATTATGGACAACGCAAAGATCAGGAATTTTTGTATAATCGCTCATATAGATCACGGGAAGTCCACGCTTGCTGACCGGCTACTGCAGTTCACGCATACAATAGACAACAGGCGGTTCAGGGAGCAGATCCTCGACGACATGGACCTTGAGAGGGAGCGCGGCATAACGATCAAGGCAAGTGCGGTGCGCATGTCCTACAAGGCAAAGGACGCGAGCGTGTATGAACTCAACCTCATAGACACGCCAGGCCACGTGGATTTTAGTTACGAGGTCTGTAAGTCGCTCTCTGCGTGCGAAGGCGCGGTGCTTCTGGTGGACGCGGCCCAGGGCGTGGAGGCGCAGACAGTGGCAAACCTCCAGCATGCGCTTGAAAAAAAACTGACGATCATCCCTGTGGTCAATAAAATAGACCTGCAGAATGCCGAGCCGGAAAGAGTAAGGGAAGAGGTCAGGGCGATATTGAAACTGGAAGAGGATTCCGTGATCATGGCAAGCGCAAAGGAAGGCATAGGCACAGAAGACATCCTGGAGAGGATAGTAAGGGAAGTACCGCCGCCGCAAGGAAGCAATGACCAGCCGCTTCAGGCATTGATATTCGATTCAATGTATGACATCTACAAGGGTGTGATCGTCTATATAAGGGTCATGAACGGATGCGTGCGAAAAGGCATGCAGATAGTCATGATGTCGTCCTCCAAAAAATACGACGTGCAGGAAGTGGGGGTCTTCAGGCCGGCAATGGATCCAGTGGACGCGCTTTTCTGCGGCGAGGTCGGCTACATCACCTGCCAGATCAAAGAGGCCAGTGATGTGACTGACGGCGACACTGTTGCCGACGCGAAACAACCGGCAAAAAAACCGCTGCAGGGCTACAGACACCTGAAGCCAATGGTGTTCTGCGGCGTCTACCCGGTGAACGCAAAGGACTTTGACGCATTAAAGGGAGCTGTTGATAAATTAAAATTGAGCGACGCGTCTTTTGTATACGAGGTCGAGAGTTCGCAGTCGCTCGGCTTTGGCTACAGGTGCGGTTTTCTGGGGCTCCTGCACATGGAGATAGTGCAGGAACGGCTGGAGAGGGAATACGGACTCAACCTGGTCCTTACGACGCCAAGTGTTGTGCACAGGGTCAAAGACACAAAAGGCAACGACATAGAAGTGGACAATCCCGGTAAACTCCCTGACCCGCAGTACATAAGCGAGATGTCAGAGCCGTACGCGATCGCATACATCATGATACCGCAGGATGCGTTGAGCATGGTCATTGATTTCTGCAAGACAAAGCGCGGGGAGTACAAGTCCACGGAATATATTTCGCAAAGTAAAATAAAATTGATCTTTGAAATGCCTTTGTCCGAGATCATAGTGGATTTTTATGATAAGATAAAATCAATGACCAAGGGTTACGGGTCCCTGGATTATGAAATAACGGACTACAGGGTCAGCGACCTCGTAAAACTGGACATATTGATAAACGGCCAGCCGTGCGAGGCGCTTTCCTCGATCGCGCACAGGGAAAAGGCGCAGTTCAAAGGCAGGGCGCTTGCCGAGAAATTGAAGGAACTGATCCCGCGCCAGCTATTCGAGGTGATCATACAGGCAGCCATAGGTTCGAAGATACTGGCCAGGACGCGGGTAGGACCGCTTTCCAAAAACGTGACAGGCAAGTGCTACGGCGGAGACATTACCAGAAAACGCAAACTCTGGAAAAAACAAAAAGAAGGAAAGAAGCGCCTGAAACAGTTTGGCAGTGTGCAGATCCCCCAGGAGGCGTTCCTGGCAGCGCTGAAGATATAGCGAATAGCGTTTAGCGTATAGCGTATAGAAAGGGAATACAAATGAATAAGAGGATGCGCTGGTTTATAAAGGAATGGGTCGAGCCGGTAATAATAGCCGTAATACTGGCATTGATAATAAGGACCTTTATCGTGCAGGCCTTTAAGATACCGACCGGCTCCATGAGGCCGACCCTGATCGAAGGCGACAGGATACTGGTCAATAAATTTATCTATAAATTCAAAGAGCCAAAAAGAGGCGACGTGATCGTCTTTGTGTCTCCGGAAGACAAGAAAAAGGATTTTATAAAACGCCTGGTGGGCCTGCCGGGTGAAAAGGTCGAGATAGCAAACGGCACCATCCTTGTAAATGACAGGGCCTTATCCGAGGACCTTGTAATGAGGGAGAGGTATTATTACAATAGAGGGGATTTTGGCGTAAAGGGCGAGGCCGTGGAGGTGCCTGAGGACGCGCTATATGCGCTGGGCGACAACAGTATCTCGAGCCGCGACAGCCGGTACTGGGGATTTCTTCCAAAGAAATACCTGATAGGAAAGGCGTTTCTGATCTATTGGCCCCCGACCCGCATCCGCATGGTGAAATAAGTTTGCGGCTTTATTGTCGTCGACAAAACAGGACTTGTTTTATGCCTTAGGCGTGGTATAATATTCACTGGGAGGTGGGAAATGCGAAGACATGCAGTACTGGTATTATTGATTTTGTTGATATTTACTGTTGGGTGCACAGGCACGCAGAAGGGCGCTGGCGTAGGCACGCTGATAGGCGCGGGCGCAGGAGCCATCATAGGGCACCAGTCCGGCAACACAGCTGAAGGCGCGCTTATAGGCGGCGCAGTAGGAGCAGCAGGAGGGGCGCTGGTGGGGGATTCGATGATGACAAAGTTCTGCCCTGAATGCGGAGCGGATTTCGGCTCGGGTGTACAGTATTGCCCGAACTGCGGCGTTGAGCTAAAGGTAAAACAGAAATAACGCAGACAGCGAATATACACGATCAACAAAAAAGGCCTCACAGGATAGAGGCCTTTTTTGTTTCCCCCAGCTCCACCTATTTTTGTTGACCGTCCCGCCTTAACGTGTTAAAATCCTATTTATTATGAAAGAGTTCAAGGTCCGATTTCTCCCTGAAAAAAGGTCTATCTCCGTGGATAGCGGGACAGACATCCTGACAGCTGCTATTAAATCCGGCATACATATATATAATAGCTGTGGGGGAGAGGGTGTGTGCGGAAGATGCAAGGTGGTTATCAAAAAAGGGAAGTATATAACCGAGCACAGCGGAAGGGTTTCTGAAAAAGAGCGGAAGAAGGGGTATGTGCTTGCCTGCAGGACCACTCCTCAGTCTGACATGGAAATACTTGTGCCTGAAGAATCCAGGCTGGGCGATATAGAGGTACTCACAGAAGAGGCAAAGGCAAAGCGCCTGGCAGGCCTCTACACCCCTGCTGAAAAAATAGAAGAAGAGCATTATAAGGCAGAGGCCCGTTTATTCAGACACGGACCCCTCTCCACAAAATTATTTCTGAAACTTTCTCCCCCTTCCCTGGACGACAACTGCGGGGACGTGGAAAGGGTTTTTAGAGAGATAAGAAAAGGCAGGAATATCCCTGTGATGCAGATGGGCCTTGCCAATATAAAAAAATTGCCGCGGCTATTGCGGGAAAGCAGCTGGGCGGTCACTGTAACACTGGGCAACCGGAACGGCACCGCAGAGGTCGTGCTCATCGAACCAGGAGACCACTCCGGCAAAAATTTTGGCGTGGCACTGGATATCGGGACCACCACGATAGTCGCCTATCTTGTAGATCTAAAGTCGCAGAAGGTGCTGGCCGCGAGGGCGAGTTATAATCCGCAGGTAGATTTTGGCGAGGACGTGATCTCAAGGATCGTATACGCCGGCGAGGCAGCCGGCCTTGAAAAATTGCACCACGTGGTAATAGATACGATAAATGTGTTGATATACAGTCTCACAAAAGAGCAGGGCCTGACCCTGGACGACATCACAGCCATAATGTGCGCCGGCAACACAACGATGACGCACCTCCTTTTAAAGATAAATCCAGCTTACATAAGAAAAGACCCTTACGTGCCTGCCGTGAACTTTATGCCCGTGATCCGCGCAGGAGAGGCCGGCATAAAGGTACATCCGCGCGGGCTCTTGTCGTGCCTGCCTTCCATAGGGAGTTACGTGGGCGGCGATATCGTAGGCGGGGTCCTGGCCTCCGGCATGGACAATACAGAGGCAATCTCGCTTTTTATAGACCTCGGCACAAACGGCGAGGTCGTGATCGGAAACAAAGAATATTTTATAGCGTGTTCTACGTCTGCCGGGCCGTGCTTCGAGGGCGGGGGATTGAGCTCCGGCATACGCGCCATGAAAGGCGCCATACAAAAGGTCTCAATAAAAGACAATGCCCTGGCTGTAGAGACGATCGGCAATGCCCGGCCAAAAGGCATATGCGGCTCCGGCGTTATAGATGCCCTGAGCGCGTTTTTGCAGTACGGGATAATAGACCGGGCAGGAAAAATAAAGGACAATAAGATCTGCAGGGTCAAAGAGGCGGACGGAGTAAAGCGGGTCGTGCTCGTGGACAAAAAGGCATCGGCAACAGGCAGGGAGATAGCGATCGACGAGAACGACATAAAGAACGTGATCAACTCAAAAGGCGCCATATACACAGGCATCGATATTCTTTTAAAGGAATCCGGCTACAAGAGGCATGACTTGAAACACGTGTATATCGCCGGCGGCCTCGGCACAGCGCTAAACATACGCTCCAGCATAAATATCGGCCTTCTGCCGGACCTGGCTGAAGAAAAATTCGAATTTTTAGGGAATACGTCTATAGCGGGCGCCAGGACATGTATCCTATCAAGCGAGGCAACAGACAAGGCATGGTCCATAGCGGAAAAAATGACATACCTTGACCTGAGCACGAACGCCTCTTTTATGAATAATTACAGCGCGGCGCTTTTTCTTCCGCATACAGACATAGACCTGTTCCCATCCGTAAAAAAGGCTTTACATTTTTGATCCGCCGTGGCGGATTAAAAGTGTAAACCATTGACATGGGCAGGAGGTTGGACTTGGCTTATATTATTGCGATCGCGGGAAAAGGCGGGGTGGGCAAGACAACAATTGCAGCGCTCCTGATCCAATATCTTCTGGAGGCGGGCGGGCCGGTTTTGGCAGTGGACGCTGATCCAAATTCAAACCTCAACACACTGCTCGGTTTTGAATACAAGGATACGATCTCAGACATACGCGAAGAGGCAAAGACGTCCTCATCCGCAAGTTTTTCAAAAACCGACCTCTTCAATATGCGGCTGCAGGAGATAATAGTGGAAGGGGACAGTGTTGACCTTTTGGTCATGGGCAGGCCGGAAGGGGCTGGCTGTTATTGCGCAGTCAACAACATCCTAAGGGAGTACCTGTCCAAACTCAGCAAGAATTATAAATTTGTCGTAATAGATAACGAGGCGGGCATGGAACATCTGAGCCGCCGCACAGCAGGCAGCATCGACAAGCTCCTGCTGGTAAGTGACACCACGGCAGTAGGTGTGCGGTCTGCCGTAAATGCGTTTCGCACGGCGAAAAAGGCTGGCCTGAAGGTCAAGGACGCGTCGCTTCTGATCAATAGATCAAAAGGCGCGGCCAATGGCCTTGGCGAAGACAAACTAAAACTCGTAAAAGAAGCTGGTTTAAAAATAGCGGGCTACGTCCCGTTTTACGAAGAAATACAAAACGCAAGCGAAAACGGAAACCAAATCCCGGATATCAAAATCAACGACTGGCTCAATGCTTTACACTTTTGACCAGGTTGAAAGTGTAAAGCATCTCATGGGGAGGCGCAATGGACAGGGTAACTGATAAATGGCAGGATATGATAGGCGAGGTCTTGCTCGGCGCTACAAAGGATGCAGGCGGTTCCAGGACAA
>JABMRA010000125.1 GCA_013202925.1 Candidatus Omnitrophota bacterium
CCTCTACACCGCAGCGATCACACACTATGCCTTTATATTTAATGCGCTTATACTTACCACAGCTGCACTCCCAGTCACGGGTCGGCCCAAATATCCTTTCGCAAAAAAGCCCGTCCTTCTCAGGCCTAAGCGTCCTGTAATTAATAGTCTCCGGCTTCCTGACCTCGCCCTTGGACCATGACTTAATCACCTCGTGAGAAGCTATTTTTATTGATATAAAATCAAAACTCTTGGTCTCTTCTCGTAGCATTATTCTCCTATCTATCTATTTCTTCCTGCGTTTTTCTCTCTTGCGCGCTTTTCGCTGCTCTCTTAGTTCCTCTTTTGATAAAACTACTGGTGGTGAAACACTGCCATCTTTATATTCTGTCCTGATGTCCAGGCAAAGGCTCTGCAGCTCCTTGACCAAGACATTGAATGACTCTGGCATGCCTGGGTGAAGCGCATGCTCTCCCTTGACTATAGACTCATACACCTTTGTCCTACCGCTCACGTCATCGCTCTTCACTGTCAAGAGTTCTTGTAGTGTGTATGCGGCGCCATACGCCTCGAGCGCCCACACCTCCATCTCGCCAAATCTCTGGCCGCCAAACTGCGCCTTGCCGCCGAGCGGCTGCTGCGTCACAAGCGAGTATGGCCCTATTGAACGCGCGTGAATCTTGTCGTCCACTAAATGCGCGAGCTTCATCATATAGATGTAGCCCACTGTAACCTTTTGACTAAATGCCTCGCCTGTCTTTCCATCAAACAGCCTCGCCTTTCCGTCCTCTGGAAGGCCTACGCTCCTTAATTCCTTTCTTATATCCTCTTCTTTTGCGCCGTCAAACACAGGCGTGATAACCCTAAACCCCATCACCTTTGCAGCCCAGCCAAGATGTGTCTCGAGTAGCTGCCCTACGTTCATTCGCGAAGGGACGCCCAGCGGATTCAGCACCATCTGGACAGGCGTACCATCTTCCATAAATGGCATCTCTTCCTCCGGCAATATCTTTGCTATAACGCCCTTATTCCCATGCCTGCCAGCCACCTTGTCGCCCACAGATAATTTCTTTTTGCTCGCAACATATACAACAATCCTCTTCAAGACGCCTGCTGGCAGCTCATCGCCCCTCTTTATCTTGTCCACCTCATGCTCTTCCTCGTAAAGCGCCTCTTCTATCTGGTCGTTGTAAATCGTAAGCGTGCGCTTTATCTCAGCCTCAAGCTCAAGGTCGTCCTCTACCTTTATGCTGGATATATCGCACTTCTCAAACTTTGAAATATCCTTTTTCCTAATCGCTCTTCCTTCTGCTATAAGCGTCGCGCCTGTCTCGTCAGAGAGAAGCGGCCCTGTCAGCTTTAGCTTGGAAACAAGCCTGAGCAGGCGATTCACCTTTTCCTTCTTTATATTTTCAACGCGCTTACCGTATTCCGCGCGTATCTTCGCTGTCTCCTTGTATTCTGTTTGTAATTCTTCTTTGGATTTTGCCTTCTGACCTCTTCTCGAAAAGATCTTCGCATCCACAACAATACCTTCTACGCCTGAAGGTACTGTCAATGACGCGTCGCGCACGTCGCCTGCCTTTTCTCCAAATATCGCGCGCAAAAGTTTTTCCTCTGGCGAAAGCTCTGTCTCGCTCTTTGGCGCGACCTTGCCCACGAGTATGTCGCCGGGCTCTACTTCTGCGCCTACCCTGATGACACCGTCGTCGCCAAGGTTCTTCAGGGCCTCTTCGCTTACATTGGGGATATCCCTTGTGATCTCTTCGTTTCCAAGGCGTGTCTCCCTTGACTCTATTTCAAGCTCCTCTATATGTATCGAGGTAAATTTATCATCCTTTAAAAGCCTTTCACTTACTAGTATGGCGTCTTCAAAATTATAACCCCGCCACGGCATAAACGCTACCAGGACATTCTTTCCCAACGCAAGCTCTCCTTCGCTCGTGCCAGGTCCGTCAGCAATGACATCACCTGCCTTGATCTTGTCGCCCGCGTTCACTATCGGCCTCTGATCTACGCACGTGTTTGCGTTAGACCGGTCGAATTTTCTCAATTTATATACAATGCTATTGTTGACCGTGATCTCGTCTGCCTGGACATAGCTGACCCTTCCGCCTGTCTTTGCCACAACAGCTGCGCCGGAATCAACAGCTGTCTTCTTCTCCAGGCCTGTGCCTATTAAAGGTGCCTCGGTGAACAGGAGCGGCACTGCCTGGCGCTGCATATTGGATCCCATCAACGCCCTGTTTGCGTCGTCGTGCTCGAGAAACGGTATGAGGCCGGCTGCGATACTGACAAGCTGCTTTGGCGAAACATCCATGTAGTCAATCTTACTCGGTTGCACGAGCGGAAAGTTGCCCTTGCGCCTGCACGACACCCTGTCCTCTACGAAATATCCTTCCTTGTCCAGCTTTGCGTTTGCCTGTGCAACAATGTATCGATCCTCGACGTCAGCGGTGAGATACTCGATCCCGTTCGTGACCCTGCCCTTTTCCACTTTTCGGTAAGGTGTCTCGATGAAGCCAAATTTATTTATGCGTGCATACGTGGAGAGTGACGCTATAAGTCCGATGTTCGGGCCTTCCGGAGTTTCAATCGGGCAGATCCTTCCATAATGGGAATGGTGCACGTCTCGAACCTCGAACCCTGCCCTCTCCCTTGAAAGACCGCCGGGGCCAAGTGCGCTCAGGCGGCGCTTGTGCGTCATCTCTGCCAGAGGGTTTGTCTGGTCCATGAATTGTGACAGCTGGCTGCGGCCAAAGAAATCCTTTATCACGCTTGAAAGGACCTTTGAATTTACCAGGTGGTACGGCATCATGGTGTCTGTGTCGTAAATGGCCATACGATCCCTGCAGAACCGCTCCATCCTTGCCAGGCCGATTCTGAATTGTTCTGACAGGAGTTCACCGACTGTCCTGACGCGCCTGTTGCCGAGATGATCTATGTCGTCTACCTCACCCTCTCCGTTCTTTAGCTCCAGCAGGTATCTGATTACGCTTACTATCGTATCTTTGTCAAGTACGCTCTTGTCCAGAGACACACTCATGTTTAATTTGCGATTCAATATATAACGGCCGACCTTTGTCAAGTCGTATCTTTTTTTGTCAAAAAACAATCTATCCAGAAGAACTTTTGCACTCTCAACTGTCAATGGGTCGCCAGGCCTGAGACGTCTGTAGATATCCATAAGCGCCTCTTCTTTTGTCTTGGTGTGGTCCTTCTCCAATGTATTGGCGATCTCCTGGACCGTATCCCTGAATACCTCTAAATAGCGGACGCCTGCGTCCCATATCTTTTCTATTGACTGCTCGTCTAACACACCGTTATTCTGCAGGATGACCTCTCCCGTGTCAGGATGCTTAACGTCTTTTACCACGACGCGGCCCTGGTATTTGAGCAGCGAGGACTTTCTTGCAGGCCTTGCCCTTTCCACTCCGGTAAAAAGCCTCATGATATCTTCGTTCGTCTCGTAGCCGAGTGCCCTTAAGAATATTGTGGCCAGTACCTTTTTTCGCCTGTCAATGTAAACGTGCAGTACATCATTTGCGTCAAATTCAAATTCTATCCATGCGCCGCGGCCCGGAATGAGCCTTCCGGAATAGATCCTTTTTCCTGTCGGGTGCGGGTTCTCTTCGAACGACACGCCGGGTGAACGGTGAAGCTGACTGACTGTAACCCTTTCGTCACCATTAATAATAAAGGTACCATTCTCTGTCATGAGCGGGAGGTCTCCGAGGTATACCTCTTGCTCTTTCGTGTCTTTTTTGGATTTTAACCTGACCTTTATCTTCAGCGGTACGGCAAAAGACACGGCCCTTTCCTGGCACTCCAGCCTGTCATACTTGGGTTTGCCTATGGTGTAATATAAAAATTCCAGATTGCAGGTGCCGTCGTTTGATTCGATAGGGAACACCTCTTCGAATACGGCCTGGAGGCCTTGGCGTCTGCGCTTGGTCTTTGGCTTGTCTGCCTGCAGGAAATCAGCGTAGGACTCCTTCTGCACGTCAAGAAGATACGGTATGCGTATTACTTCTTTCAGCTTTGCGAAATTTTTGCGCTTCGTCATATTTTCAGCCGTAAGCCATAAGCCGTAAGCTGTAAGAAAAAGTGTAGTCTCAAATTTTTTTCTTATAGCTTAAAACTTACAGCTTATGGCTCTCCTATTTTTGAAATTACTTTAGTTCGACTTTGGCGCCTTGTGCCTCGAGCTTTTTCTTTATCTCTTGGGCCTCTTCCTTACCAACGCCCTCTTTTACTGTCTTTGGAGCGCCTTCGACCAGATCCTTTGCCTCTTTCAGGCCGAGGCTGGTGACTGTTCGGATCTCTTTTATGACCTGGATCTTCTTGTCACCTGCTGACGCCAGGACAACGGTGAAGGTCGTCTTTTCTTCTTCTGCGCTTGCTGCTCCTGCGCCTACTGCGCCTGCTACTGCAGCCACGACTGGTGCCTGAGCGGTCACCCCGAATTTCTCCTCGATTGCCTTGACGAGATTCGAAAGATCCATAACAGACATTGCCTCAATCGTACCAAGCATCTCTTCGATCTTCTTTTCGTCCGCCATTTTACTCCTCCTTTTTTCGTTATTCACCCTACCGTAAGTTTACATTTATGTCATTGACTAAAGCGTAAACTTAGGCCTGTTCGCCCTTCTCTTCTTTTTTCTCTTCGGGTTTTTCTGGTTGGTTCTGCTCTGGCTTTGACTCTGCAACTGCGTCTTGCGGCTTTTCCTCTGGTCTTGCCTCTGTCTTCTTGTCCTTCACAGCGCTCAACGCATACACGATCTTACTGAGGATCCCGTGCAGCACGCTGGCCAGTCCCTGTATCGGCGCATTGAGCACGTTCGCGAGTTTTCCAAGCAGGACCTCTCTTGACGGCAATGCCGCCAACACAGCTATGTCCTCTTTGGAAATAAGCGCGCCGCCCATGATGCCGCCGCGAATCTTTAGAAACTCGTTGCCCTTTGCAAATTTTGTAAGTATCTTTGTGATGTATACCGCGTCTTCTTTTTTGTCAATGGCAATGCCGACCTCTCCTTCCACAAACTCGGCTATTGTCTTGTTCGGGCCTTCGGCGAGCGCCCTCTTTGCCATTGAATCCTTTATGACGAGGTATTCGCTTGAATTGTTTCTCAATTCCCTGCGCAATTCGTTCAAGGCCTGGGAGGTAAGCCCTTTGTAATTGGTAACGATGAGCATGCCTGCATCGTTGAGACGGCCTGCTATCTCTTTGACCATTAATTTTTTGCAGTCCATCGCGACCTTTGTCATTAAGTCGTCCCCAGTTTCGCAAGGTCCAGCTGCAGGCCCGGACCCATTGTAGTTGCAACAAAAACGCTCTTTATAAACTTGCCTTTTGTGCCGTGCGGCCTGGCCTTGTCTATCGTCTTTATGACGGTATTTGCATTTTCGCAAATCGCCTTTTCTTCAAACGAGATCTTGCCGACGCCTACATTTATATTTCCCTGCTTATCGATCTTAAACTCTATCCTTCCTGCCTTTGCCTCTTTTACTGCCCTGGCCAGGTCGTTTGTTACAGTACCTGTCTTTGGGTTCGGCATAAGCCCGCGTGGGCCGAGGATCCTTCCTAATTTTCCTACGTCGCGCATCATGTCCGGCGCGCTTACGACCACGTCAAAATCAATCCACCCGGAACTTATCTTTTGGATGAGATCCGCACCGCCTACGTAATCCGCTCCTGCCTCTTTTGCAGCGCTCGCACCTTCGCCTTTGCACAAGACAAGCACCTTTACGCTCTTGCCCGTACCATGCGGCAGATTCACTGTGCCCCTGACCATCTGGTCAGCCTGTTTTGGGTCAGCGCCCAGCCTGAAACAGAGCTCCACGGTCTCGTCAAACTTTGCACGCGGCGCCTTTTTGAACAGAGAAATGGCCTCTTCTATAGAATAGACCTTGCCCTCTTCTATTATCTTCTGAAACTCTTTTTTTCGCTTTGTCATTCCTGCCATAATTATCCTGCTCCACCCATCAGGGTTATTCTTCGACTTCGATGCCCATGCTTCTGGCTGTGCCTTCGACTGTCCGCATTGCGGCCTCTATGCTTGAGGCGTTAAGATCCTTCATCTTTGTCTGCACGATCTCTTTAACCTGCTGCTTCGTGACCTTACCCATCTTTTCCTTGTTTGGCTGGCCGGAGGCCTTTGCAATACCGCACGCCCGCTTCAAAAGCACTGAACACGGCGGACTCTTTATAATAAATGAAAATGACTTGTCTTCGTAGACGCTGATAACAACGGGAAGCACGAGTCCCGGCCTGTCCTTTGTCTTTTCATTGAAGGACTTGCAGAACTCCATTATATTGACGCCGTGCTGACCCAGCGCTGGTCCAACAGGAGGCGCAGGATTGGCCTGGCCGCCCGTAACATGCAACTTGATTATTGTCTTAACCTTTTTTGCCATGACTACAACCTTTCAACCTGCCAATATTCCATCTCAACAGGCGTTGCCCTGCCGAATATTAAAACCATTACTTTTATCTTGCCTTTATCCGGGTTTACTTCCTCCACCGTGCCGCTGAAATTTATAAACGGGCCTTCTATGATCTTGACGCTGTCGCCCTTTTCAAAGACCACCTTTGGCGTGGGCTTTTCTTTTCTCTCCTCGGTCTGTTTTATTATGAGTTTGACTTCGCTTTCCAATAAGGGGATGGGCTTTGTCTTCGTGCCGATGAAGCCTGTGACGCCCTGGATGTTCCTTATCTTGTACCATGCCTCGTCGTCGAGATCTACCTGCACGAGGATGTAGCCGGGGAAAAATTTCCTAAGGGAGATCTTTTTCTTGCCGTCCTTGACCTCTGAAACCTGTTCTGTCGGTATGAGGACCTGAAAGACTTTGTCCTTTAGCGCGCCCTCCTGCACATGGCTCTCTATGCTTGCCCTTACCTTGTCTTCCTGTCCGGTTAATGTATGTATGACGTACCAGTTACTTGCCATGTCCTCGATTTTATCTCAAAAGAATACTTATGAATCTTGATAATATCAGATCCACTATGCCTATAAAGATAGCCAGCAGGGCTGTGGAGACTATGACGATGCCCGTGGAGCCAATCAGCTCGTTTCTGTCAGACCACGACACCTTCTGCAGCTCTACTTTGACCTCGGTTATAAATTTTGTGATGCGCGAAAATATTTGCATAAATGTCAATGGTCCCTCGTCCGTCTAAAGCGGACTCGGGATCAAATTTTGCTCCGCAAAATTTGGCAGGCCAGGAGGGATTCGAATTTGCAAAGCAAATTCGATACTGAAGCAGCGTTAAAAAATGCGAACGATCAGTAAGCATTTTAGCTGCTGAAGTATCTGAACCCCTTATCCTTGTCCTTAGGTCCTTCAAAAGCTCCTATTCGTCGCTTTTTCAGGATCAAATCTGCCTTCGGCAGATTTGGCAGGCCAGGAGGGATTCGGCGCCCGCCTACGGCGGGTCGGCCATCCGTCCGCTAAACGTATGCTCCTATTCGTCGCATACAGCGGACTCCATTCGAATCCCCAGCCCACTGCTAGGACAAAATCACTGGCAGGCCAGGAGGGATTCGACCCCCCAACATGCGGCTTTGGAGACCGCTGCTGTGCCATTTAGAG
>JABMRA010000126.1 GCA_013202925.1 Candidatus Omnitrophota bacterium
CACCTAAAGGGCTATCGCCTTCCGAAATCAAGAAAATTCAAAAAGGACTTTTAGGCTTATCTCATAAGATTCGACCTGAATATTTTCCGATAGTTGATGTGACAAATATAAAAGGCAAGAACATTGTTATTATTTGAGTTCCCGGAGGGACGCACCGGCCATATAAAGCCGCCGAGACTTTAGGTAAGGGTGCGCGCTATTCGTATTATATCCGTCGCAATGATACTACAAGACGAGCAACAGCTACGGATGAGCGTAGTCTAATAAAACTCGCTAACGACATTCCTTTTGATGACCGCGTTAACCATAAAGCAACTCTGAAAGATTTGGATATCCGGAGAATTGAACAGTATCTGGTTGCCGTAAAAAGCGACCTCGTCAAAGAGATATCTAAGATACCGTTTAAGGATCTCTGCCACAGGATGAATATCGTTGAAGGCTCTGATGAATTGTTAAGACCGAAGAATATCGGGCTTATGCTTTTTTGCGTTGAGCCACAGAAGTTTTTTCCGCGCACAACGATCGATGTAGTGAAATATAAGGATGATGTAGGCGATGAGTTTGATGAAAAGATTTTTACCGGGCCCGTTCATGAGCAGGTGGAATTGGCGCTTAAATATATCAAAGATTTGGTAATCATTGAGTATGTCCATAAAGTAGAGGGTCGGGCAGAAGCAGACAGGTTCTTCAATTATCCATACGCGGCCATCGAGGAATCTTTGGTAAATGCGGTATATCATCGTAGTTATGAGGATCGCGAACCGATCGAAGTACGGATTTACCCGGATAAGATTTATATTATTAGTTATCCGGGACCCTTGCCTCCGCTGGGCAAGGATAATATTAACAAACCGATCGTCACGTCGCATCGTTATCGCAATAGTCGATTAGGGGACGCTCTTAAAGAACTTCAACTGACAGAGGGAAGGTGTACTGGATTTCCCAAGATTCGTCGTGCGCTTAAAACAAATGGTTCTCCGCCTCCTTATTTTGAGACGGATGACGACCGCACATATTTTATGGTAACTCTTAAGATTAGCCCAAGAGCGAAGAAAATGGCGTCCGAGATCGGTCCTAAAAGGGTCGGAGAAACTAGGGTAAAAACTAGGGTAAAAACTAGGGTAAAAATATTTCAAATTATGAAAGAAAATCCCAGCATTACGGTTGAAGAAATTGCTAAGGCGACGGGATTAACCGTAAAAGGAGTTGAGTGGAATATCAAAAAGCTTAAACAGAAAAGCATGATTAAGCGTATAGGACCTAAGAAGGGCGGGCATTGGGAGGCGTCCGGTTAATGCACGATTTGCACGATTAGCCGAAGGGTGTAATGGACACTTAAAGCATCCGTTGAGGGTCGAGTTGGTCATACTGGCATTGGTGAAAACGAGAATATCATGAGGGTCACCGAAAAGGTCACTGGAAAGGTCACTGAAAAAGACGGTTAGAATCATGGATAAGAAGAAATCAACGGGAATCAAGACTTGGCCGATGGATGATAGGCCTAGAGAGAAGTTACTTAAGAAAGGCGCACGGACCCTCATCAATTCAGAGCTTTTGGCGATTCTTTTGCGTACCGGTACAAACGGTTCAAGTGCCATCGACCTTGCCCGAAAAGTTATGAAGAAATTTGGCACGTTCAGGAATATGGCGCATACGGACGTGCGCGACTGGAAGGAATTTAAAGGGCTAGGGAGTGCTAAGACAGCTCATATTCAAGCCGCACTTGAAATCGGCAGGCGGTTTCGTGAAGATGAAGCAAGCACTGGCAAGCAAAAGATAAGTTCAGCCAAGGATATTGCGGGAGGTAAATAGTATAGTTTTTGTACTTAATTTGCGGAGGTGATTTTAAATGGCCAAGACTAATCCTGTTTTAAAGCATGAGATAGCAGAAGTTGTTAATAATCAATTGGAGAACCTAGACCCACCTGAAACCAAACAGACGCATGACCGGCTTGTCGCGAACGGTATTTCTGACCAAGAGGCCAGGCGGTTAATAGGATGTGTTGTCAGTAGCGAAATTTTTGATGTGTTAAAGCAACAGCAAGCATTTGATCATGCCAGATTTGTTAAAGCATTAAATAAACTGCCAAAGTTACCCTGGGAATGAAGAAATATGCCCCCAACCTACGACCTTAATAAAATCAAATTTGCGACTGATGAGGCAACGTTTAAGCGTGCGGTTAGCTTGTATGAGAGCGGTAAAGTGACGGAAGTAGAGGAGTTGGGAGGATATTATTCCGCTGTTGTTCTGGGAACGGAACCGTATCATGTCTCCGTATCGGCTCGCAATTATAAACACGGTCATTGCACTTGTTATCTTGGACAAAAAGATACACTTTGTAAGCATATGGTTGCATTGGCGCTCTATGCGGTTATGGATGGACGGCCATTAAAGGATAAGGATAGACAATTTTCTCATCACGTTGAGTGCAGCAGGCGGCGTGAGGTGCTAAGTAAAGAAGGGTTAGCAACGGTTAAGAAATCCATCACTGAGTCTATGCGATACATAAAGCCGTACCGTGGGCCGTCACGCACCTGGTTTGCGAATCAGGATTCTTTGCGTGAAGGATGCAATAGGTTATCAGTAATTGTTTCTGATTTGCCGGTTAATGAACAAGCAGCGGCCATCCTGGTGAAGTTGCTTTTGCGACTGGATAAAAAGTTACGTATCGGAGGCGTAGACGACTCAAATGGTATCGTGGGCGGATTTATGACTGAGGTTGTTGAAATGCTTGAAAAATATGCGCAACTCGATCCTGACTGTATTAATGCTTTTGAATCACTTGTTGGCATAGGAATTACTTGTTTTCAGTGGGAAGAGCCGCTTGTCCGTATTTTGGATGAAACGCAAAAATAATAATTGCAGAAATGAAAACTTTTGTTGTTGGTGATATTCATGGGGCATACAGAGCGTTGTTACAATGCGTCGAACGCTCCGGTTTTGACAGAAAAAAAGACCGGCTGATCGTGATCGGTGATGTATGTGACGGCTACCCAGAAGTTAGACAGTGCATCGATGAGTTATTAAAGATTAAGCATTGTGACTTAGTTATCGGTAATCACGACATGTGGACGTTGAATTGGGCCTTGCGGGGCGATAAGCCAGAAATCTGGACAAGCCAGGGTGGTAACCAGACAATGGCCTCATATAACGGTGGGCCTATGCCGAAGACACATGTAGATTTCTTGAAAAATGGTCAGCTTTGGCTTGAGACTAATGATCGAGTATTTGTTCACGGTGGATTTAACCCGGATATTTCATTATCAAGTCACAGCGCTCAGGCCTTGGTTTGGGATAGGCAGCTTCTTGATATGGCTTGGAAGAAGCATTCAACGGGTACTGAGTGCAAGCTTGGCCGTTATAAGAATATTTTTGTTGGGCATACAACCACGGAGCTCTATAATACCTTAGAGCCGATTCATGCGTGTAACGTTTGGAATGTTGACACAGGCGCAGGTTGGTCGGGTAAGCTTACTATTATGGATGTTGATAGCAAAGAATACTGGCAGTCTGATTTAACGCCAGATATATATGGAGGTATGCCGGATAGCTTATCGGTTAGAACAATCCCATTATAAAAAAATTTACGATAATCCTCTAAGACAGAGACGTCTACCAACTTGATCGGGAACCTGTCTTAACTCTAATCGGGAAAGTGTCTCCCGAATAAATCAGAACCACCTTCCTTCTTAGCTTGGTAAACGTCTCTAGTTTGCTTAATATAATGACATGTGTTATACCCGTGAGCAAATGTTGGCTGTGTTGAAACAGTACTGGGGCTATACTTGTTTTCGTCCTTTGCAGGAAGAGATTATTTTTTCTATTCTCGAGGGCAGGGAGAGTCTTGTAGTCCTGCCTACTGGCGGGGGAAAATCACTTTGCTTTCAATTGCCCGCGCTGCTTAAAGACGGTATGGCAGTTGTGATCTCTCCGCTTATATCGCTCATGAAGGATCAGGTAGACGCGCTAAAGGATATAGGTATAGCCGCGGCGTATTTAAATTCCAGCTTATCCATCAAAGAGCAAGGAGAAATAATAGCGCTTATCCGGGGGCAGAAAATAAAGCTTCTGTATATCTCGCCTGAGCGTTTGCAGGGCGAGGAGACTGTTGATCTTTTGCGCTCGATCCAAATTTCCTTTTTCGTGATAGATGAAGCTCATTGTATAAGCCACTGGGGGCATGATTTCAGAGCTGATTACCGTAATCTCAGGATTATCAAAGATACATTCCTGTCAACGAGCGTCCACGCATTTACAGCCACCGCCACAAAGGCAGTGCAGGATGATATTGTGGCTCAACTCAGATTCAGTGAGCCAGCAATACATATCGCACCTGTGGACAGGCCAAACCTGACCTACAGGGTAGCGCCCCGCACGATTATCATAAAACAGATAACCGATGTGCTGGAAAAACACGCTAACGAACCTGGTATTATATATTGCCTGCGCAGGGACGATGTTGACACGATATCTGATAAATTGAACAAATTCGGTTTCCGGAACCTGCCTTATCACGCAGGCCTTACAGATGAAGCGCGCCACGTAAACCAGGATAAGTTCGTGCGCGAGGAGGTCAATATAATGGTGGCAACAGTTGCCTTTGGCATGGGCATTGACCGTTCAAATATACGTTTTATCATACACGCTGCCATGCCCAAGAGCCTGGAATACTATCATCAGGAAACCGGACGTTCTGGCCGCGATGGGCTGCCATCATATTGTTATATGTTTTTCGGAGGCAGGGATTACCGCACATGGAAATTCCTGTCAGAAAAGTCTTCTAATCAGGACACCCTTATAGCCAAGCTGAATACAGTATATCATTTCTGCTCAAAACCCCAGTGCAGGCATAAGGCCATCGCAGCTTATTTTGACCAGGCGTATGACAGGAATAACTGCGAGGCATGCGACTATTGCCTGGATGAGTTTGACATGGTCGAGGATCCTTTAAAGACAGGGCAGGATATATTGTTCTGTGTATACGAGGCCACTCAGGAGATCTCTTATGGGTTTGGCGCAGGCCATATAGCCAATATATTAAAAGGCAATTTTACCGACAATGTTGAAAAAAGGGGCCATCACAATCTATCCAGATTCGGCTCAATGGCTGATTCTTCGCTGGAATTTATAAGGTATATGATAGAACAGATGATAGGCCAGGATTTTCTTGTGAGAGAAGGAGAGTATTCCACGCTTTCCATCACCCCTTCTGCAATAAAGGTGTTGAAGGGAGAGATAACCCCGTCGCTGGTCAAGCCACTCTTAGCCAAGAAGAAAAAAGAGGTCGCGAAGAAAAGAAGAGAGATAAAAGAAAAAGAATGGCAGGGCATAGACCAGGAGTTGTTCCAGATCCTTCGCAATAAAAGAGCGGCCCTTGCCCATAAGCATCGTGTCCCAGCCTTCATAGTCTTCGGGGACAAATCCTTAAAAGATATGGCCATCATCAAACCCACCACAAAAGAGGCTTTTGCCACAGTATTCGGAGTAGGCACCAAAAAAGCAGAAACCTACGCCGACACATTCACTTCCATAATCAGCGAATACCTAAAGTCATAGTTCTCCCGCATCGCATGAGGTAAGATATGGGAGAGGGGGAAATATGCGAACCAGAAACAGAAGAAAGAACTTATCAGAATTCGATAGTCTCTAGGATTTGTATTTCTGGAATCATATGATATACTTTTTATCATTATGAAATTAAATAGATATAAGATGAAATATTATAATTTTAGGCGCGTAATTTTAGCTGTCGCGGTTATTTTTACTATATTGGTCATATATAGACCGTATTATACATATGGTAAGGGTTATGATGAAGAGACTGCTTTATACTCGCAAGAGGCACGGCAGGCTGAAGCCGCGGGAGACATTAAAAAAGCGGTTTCATATTATAAGCAAACAGCCCTTATTTACGAAAATAAAGGAGAAGTAGAAAAATCCGCTTTTTATTGGATGAAGGTATATCTGCTTGACAACGAGGGTTATGACGCAGAAGAGGCAAAAAAAAGACTTGAAGATTTGGACCTGATTGACTCAGATAGAAATACAGAAATTTCATACAAGGCGGATAGTAATTATACAGATGATCACCGTGTGATTTCTTTTGATTGGGAAGAGGCCGATTATTTGGAGCCGGGACGCGAAGAAATAGTAGAAAAGGTATTAAATAATATTGAAATAGAACTGGCTTTAGATTACCAGAGGATAGACGGAGAACAGCTTTTTACTGTGATAACTTCACAGGGGGCCAGGCTTTCCCAGCTTACATATCCGATAGACGGAGATATTATTACTCTGAGGGGAGAGGTAAGATTTCACCCCAAGTTTTCTTTTGGGATTAGTTACGGCAGTAGTAATTTTGAAGAAAACACATGCTCGGATGAAGACTGGAATTTTCTTGGGACGCATAATTCCGAGATAAAGACTATCGAATATCAAATAACAGAGCAGAATTGTAAATCAGAGATGGAAATTTTTGACATAAATCTCTACTGGAATTTTTTAAATTTAAAACATGGATCCGAAGAAAAGTCTGACAATAGAATCCTTGTTGCGGATAATATAGCTTTCGATCTTTTTGCGGGGTATCACCAGCAGAAAGGTCGGTATACAATGAAGGATCCGACAACTCAATATCTGCGTGTAGTGGATGATGCCTTATGGCAGGCAACCGGACTTCCTCTTTATGAAGGTCTAAATTCGCCTTATAAAGTCAAATACAGCGGACCCAAACTAGGCATAAGGCTTAAAGGTGAAAAAGGGGAACTTTCCACAGTAATGAGCGCTGCTTACGCCTGGATCAAAACGACTGCTCATGGTTGGTGGAATCTAAGGAGTTATTCTTTTACCCAAAAAAGCACTAACTTAGGGCACGCCCTTATGTTCGATGTCAATACGCGCTATGATTTCTATAAGGACTGGTATCTTGGCTTAGGATATAGATACATAGAATATACACAGGAAAAACTTAAAGAATCAGGAACACAGCCCGGTGATGCGTATAATGATTTAGATATAATAAGGGATGTAAATAATAAAATATACGGGCCATATTTTACTATAGGCCTTGTTTGGTAATATATTGACAAATAAAAAAATAACTGATATTATATCGTTAATCGTGGTGAAAAAACAGGTTAAGAAAAAACCGCATAGATTTTTCAGGCTCTCGAGGGTGCAGGCCTACATTTTGATAAAAAATATCAAGGGCCAGCTCCGAAAGCAGGAAAAACGACTCCATATCCCCAGATAGTTTACATTTTAGTCAATGACAAAAACGTAAACTTTTTCGCTTTACAAAACCCCACCTTGCTTGTATAATAATCCCGCTATGAAAAAGAAGGCCAGGCGTATAAAGATACGCAGGTCTTGGACTATAAACCCCAGAACCAGGGTAAAAAAGAGCAAAAAGGCGCATTCCAGAAAGGATAAAAAGAGGGTTATAAGAGATGAAGTTAAAACTTGGTCTTCCCAAAGGTAGTTTGCAGGACGCTACTGTCAGGATGTTCAAAAAGGCAGGCTTTAATATATCTATAGGGTCTAGAAGCTATTTCCCATCAATAGATGATATAGAGATAGAGCCATTTTTATTAAGGGCCCAGGAGATGGCGCGGTATGTGGGGGATGGTGCGCTTGACTGCGGCATTACAGGCGCGGACTGGACCAAGGAGAGCGGCTCAGACGTAGCAAAGGTCTCAGCGCTTATCTATGGGAAACAGGGGTTCAGGCCTGTGCGGTGGGTCTTGGCAGTGCCGAATGATTCAAAGATAAAAACCCCGGCTGACCTTAAAGGCAAGAGGGTCGCAACAGAGCTGGTAAATGTTACCAAGGCGTATTTTAAGAAGAAAAAGATCGACGTGGATATAGAATTTAGCTGGGGCGCAACAGAGGCAAAGGTCGGCGCAGGGCTGGTGGACGCAATAGTGGAGCTTACTGAGACAGGTTCGAGCCTCAGGGCGAATAATCTCCGCATAGTAGATACGATCTGCGAATCCACTACTATTATAATCGCAAACAAAAAATCGTGGAAGGATGATTGGAAGAAGAAAAAGATCGAGAGCATCGCGCTTCTTCTGCAGGGCGCCATTTCCGCAGAGGAGAAGGTCGGACTCAAGATGAACGTGGAAGAAAAGAATCTGAAAAAGGTGATATCTGTCCTCCCTGCAATGAAAAACCCGACCATTTCTCAGCTGTCGGAAAAGGGCTGGTGCGCGATAGAGGCCATAGTTGACGAAAAGGTCGTCAGGAGCATCATCCCAAAATTAAAACAACAGGGCGCGCAGGGGATTATAGAATACCCATTGAATAAAGTAATACCATAAGGAGGTCGTTAAGATGCCTTGCGGAAGAAAGAGAAAAAGAAGAAAAATATCGACTCATAAGAGAAAGAAGAGACGGAGAAGAGACAGACACAAGAATAAATAAGTTTACACAACGTTGATGATGAATCACAGACTTTTTCTAAGATTAGCTGTTGCAGGGATATTGACTTTGCATATTTGGGGCTGCGCGTCTACGCCAAAGCTTAAAAAGAGCGCTCTAAGAAGTCCCCGCCAAGAGATCCTGAAAATAGCAGAGAGAAAAAACCCTCCCTTAATATCCCCCAAGGCCTATGCCCATTATTCTATGGGTATGATATATGATAATGAGGGCAATGCCGCGCAGGCAGTGGAAGAATATCTTAAGGCCATCGAGTTTGATTCTGATGCGGCAGCCGTGCATTACAGGTTGGGCGCAAGCTATGTAAAATCGGGGAAGGTCGAAGAGGCGGTTTCCAGCCTCAAGCGCGCGGTCGAACTCGATAAGGAAAATGCCCGGGCGCGATTCCTACTCGCCCTTATTTACACCTCGCAGGAAAAATACGACGAGGCCACAGGTCAATACGAGGAGATACTAAAGAGCGAGCCAAAGGACCTTGCGACCCTCACCTCCCTGGCTGATTTGTATATACTGGGCCAGGACCTTGATAGGGCCATCCAGGTTTATGAAAATCTCCTGGAGCAAAAGAAGGGCTCTCCTGTAATCCATTTTAACCTGGGTATTGTCTATGCCAGGGCTGCCAGGATAGAGGATGCAGTAAGCCAGTTAAAGAGGGCAGTAGAGTTGAGGCCGGATTATCTTGAGGCGCATCTGGCGCTTGCCGTGCTCTTTGAAATAAATAATAGATTGGAAGAGGCGATAGTACAGTATAAAGAGGCGATCAAGCTCGATCCTGTAAACCCAAAGCTTTATCGTCAGCTGGGCAAGCTTTATTTTCAAATGGATAGAGAAGAAGAAGCGGTATATCAGTATAGGCTTTTGTTGAAATTTGACCCAGAGGATATCACGGCCCACATAGAGCTGAGCTATATCTATGTTGCCACCGAAAGGATCGCGGACGCTATTGATCTTTTAAAACAGGCGCTGGAGCTGGAGAAAAGGGTTCAAGATGTGCATATGGCCCTGGGTTTTTGTTACAGCGAAAAAGGGGACAGGCGATCTGCCATAGATGAGTACAGAAAGAGCATAGAGGCAGACCCGTTTAATCCAAAGGCGCATTTTTATTTAGGCGCAATGCTCGAGGAGGCAGGCCAGAGACAAGAGGCGATCCTGCAGCTGAAACGCTCCATTGAGTTAAATCCTGAAGACCCAGAGGTGTTGAATTACCTCGGATATATATACGCAGAGGAGGGCATAAATCTCGACGAGGCAGACCAGCTTGTGCGAAAGGCGCTGGAGGCGAGTCCTGAAAACGGCGCCTATATAGACAGCCTCGGGTGGGTCTATTATAAAAAAGGCATGTTTGAAGAGGCCAGGATAGAGCTGGAAAAGGCAAGCGGGATAATAGACGATGACCCTGTTATACACGATCACCTCGGAGAAGTCTATTTTAAGCTAGGGGATTTGGACAGGGCAAGAGAGTCGTGGCAGAGATCTCAGGAGCTCGAAGAGAATGACGAGGTGAAAGAGAAAATAGAAAGGCTGCAGAGCGCAAATTATGACCAAAAGACCTGATGTCAAAAAATTGGAAAAGATAGCCAGGGAGATCCGCGTTGAGATATTGAAGATGCTGACCTGTGCCGGTTCCGGACACACTGGCGGGTCCTTGTCAATGGTGGAGATCCTTGTGGGGCTTTATTTTTATAAATTTAGGTGTGACCCTGAAAGGCCTTTGTGTGAGACGCGGGATATCTTTATCCTGTCAAAAGGGCATGCCTGTCCCGCGCTGTACGCCACCCTGGCGCATATGAATTTTTTCAAAAAGGAAGAGCTGTGTACTTTGAGAAAGGCAGGCACCAGGCTTCAGGGCCATCCTCAGAGAGGGCTGCCTGGCATTGAGATATCGAGCGGTTCTCTGGGTCAGGGGCTTTCGATCGCAAACGGATACGCGCTGGCAGCGAGATTAGATAAGGATAAAAAGCACATCTACTGCGTGATGGGGGACGGTGAACTTGACGAGGGCCAGATCTGGGAGGCAATGCTTACAAGTGCGCATTACAAACTGGATAATGTATGCGGCATAGTGGACTATAATAAGTTTCAGATCGACGGGAGGACCGAAGATATAAAAGGCCTTGAGCCGCTCAAGGAAAAATGGCAGGCCTTTGGCTGGGAGGTCCTGGAGATAGACGGCCACAATCTTAAAGAAGTGACGGATGCCTATGACAAGGCAGAGACCATAAAAGGAAAACCGACTGTAATCCTGGCGCACACTGTAAAAGGCAAAGGCGTTTCCTTTTTTGAAAATCAGAATAAATATCACGGCGTTGCTCCTAGCAAGGAAGAACTGGGCAAAGCCCTAAAGGAGCTCGGCGCAAATGACTAGCGGATAGCGTATAGCGGATAGTTTTTCCTATACGCTATACTCTGCTCGCTACACGCTAAAGGATAGGAATATACATGAATATTAACTTGAAACCAACAAGAGACGGATTTGGCGAGGCCCTTGTGGAGTTGGGCGAGAAGAGGCAGGACATAGTAGCGCTTTCAGCAGACCTTACAGATTCTACCCGTGCAGGCTGGTTTAAGAAAAGATTCCCTGAGAGATTTTTTGCAATGGGCGTAAGCGAGCAGGACATGATCTGTACTGCAGCAGGCCTTGCGTTGTCAGGCAAGACACCGTTTGCCTGTACCTTTGGCGTGTTTGCCGCAGGCAGGGCGTGGGACCAGATAAGGGTTTCAGTTGCATATATGGATTTAAATGTGAAGATAGTCGGCACGCACGGCGGCATATCAGTGGGACCGGATGGCCCCACTCACCAGGCAGTCGAAGAGATAACGCTTATGAGGGTCTTGCCTAACATGACAGTAATCGTCCCATGCGATGCCCTGGAGGCAAAAAAGGCAACGATCGCCAGCGCCTCCTGCAAAGGCCCTGTTTATCTCAGGCTAGGCAGGTCAGGCGTCCCCACTATTACTAAGCCCGGAGACAAATTTGAAATAGGAAAGGCAGATACATTAAGACAGGGAAATGATGTTGCGATCATAGCGTGCGGCTATGAGGTGTACGAGGCACTCCTTGCATGTGACGCCCTAAAAAAAGAAGGCATTGCGGCGCGCGTTATAAATCTACATACATTAAAACCGGTTGACCGGTGCGCGATAGTTAAAGCAGCGAAGGACACAGGCGCAATAGTTACTGCTGAAGAGCATAGCATAATAGGTGGCTTGGGCGGAACGGTTAGCGAGGTCCTGGCCCAGGAATTTCCAGTGCCAATAGAATTTATAGGCGTAAAAGACAGGTTTGGTGAATCAGGTTCTCCAGAGAAGCTTTTTAAGATATTTGAATTGACTGCCGAGGACATTGTAAAGGCAGCAAAGAGGGCGATTGCTAGAAAGAAAATGTTTTAGCGTATAAGCGGGTAGCGTTTAGCGTATAGGAAAACTATCCGCTATCCGCCAAAACAAATGCGTGAGATTAGAATTTTTGCTCCTGCGAAACTAAATCTATATTTAGATGTCCTGGATAAAAGGCCTGACGGATATCACAATATAAAGACGCTCTTTGAAAAAATAGATTTAAAAGACGAGATTATTATAAAAGAGGGGGCGGCCGGGCTTGATGTAAAGGTAGAGCCAGCCAGCGCATGTCCTTCAGGAAAAGAGAATATTGTCTATAAAGCGCTTCAGGCCCTTTTTAAAGAGGCAGGCGTTGAACCAGGCATCGAGGTGACTGTAAAAAAAAAGATCCCTGTTTCAGCAGGCCTCGGCGGCGGCTCGAGTGATGCCGCAGCTGTGCTTCGCTCCGTAAATGAGGCGTTTGGTTTAGGCGTATCTTTCGAGCGTCTTTTTTCTATAGCAGTTGAAACAGGAAAGGATGTCCCGTTTTTTATGCTGGATGCGCCGTTTGCGATAGGCACAGGCGCAGGCGAGGCCCTGGAGCCAATAAAGACAGACGCCTCTTTTTCGCACGTAATAATAAGGCCTGATGCGCATGTCTCTACAGCCGAGATGTACAAAAGGCTGGACGGTTTTGCTGGAAACCCACAAAAGCACAGCATCGAGGACATAGTCTCAGCCGTTAAGAAAAAAGATCCGGACCTTTTAGAGCGGTCATACTTTAATATTTTCGAATACGTACTGGCTGATCACAGTAAATATGTAGACAGGGCAAAGGATCTATTATTAAAGGCAGGTTCACGGCCTTGTTTTTTATCTGGAAGCGGGCCTTCGGTTTTCTGCACAGTTGAAGACAGAGAGGAGGCGGTGAAGATACTAAAAGGCATACCGGAGGAACAGGGCATAGATATATTTTTAGCAACAACTCAAATGAGTCCCGGACAGCCATTGTTATAGTAATAGTGCTGTTCGGGGCGAATTTGACCCCCACCGTTTTGTTTCGTTTTGGCTCTTAGGGAGACAAAGGCGAAACAAAACGAAACAGTGGGGGTAACTCGCACATCGGCTTATGTTCACTTTGTTCCATAAGCCGCGTGCTCGTTTAAGGAGGGCATCTATGGAGATAACAGAGGTCAGGATATTCCCCAAGGAAGGCCTGAACAATAAGCTGCGCGCATACGCCACTATAACTATTGACAGCGCCTTTGTGGTCAGAAACATAAAGGTTATAGAGGGAAAAAGCGGCCTTTTCGTGGCAATGCCGTCGCGCAAGATGAAGGATTCTTGCCCAAAGTGCAACCACAAGAACGAGGTCAGGAGCAAATTCTGCAACGAATGCGGCGCAAGCATTCTTGCGAAGAGCGCAGAAGTGGCTACGCCAGAGGCACAGCACGACATGCGGCAGGCAGAGCATAAGGATATTGCGCATCCTATAAGTGTGCAGTGCAGGGAATATATCCAGAAAAAAGTTTTGGATGCCTACGAGGCTGAAAAGGGAAAACCGAAAGAAGTATGATTTTATTTTGGCCCCTCGTCCGCCTGCGGCGGACTCGAGATCAAAACTTACTTTGGATATGAAAGGTCCTTCAGCTGCTCCTTAATTCAGTCGCAGCTTCAGGATCAAAATTTACTTTGTAAATTTTGGGACGTCGTCCAATGGTAGGACACGAGATTTTGGGTCTCGCTATTGTGGTTCGAATCCACACGTCCCAGCCAATCCGCCATAGGCGGATTGATACTGAGGCAATGTTAAGAAATGCGAATGAAATGAGTATTTTAGTTGCCGAAGTACCTGCCATAGGCGGATTGATACTGAGGCAATGTTAAGAAATGCGAATGAAATGAGTATTTTAGTTGCCGAAGTACCTGTCAAAGGCGGTTTGATCCCGAGCGAGCCTAATAATGCGACGGATAGGAGCATTATAGGCG
>JABMRA010000019.1 GCA_013202925.1 Candidatus Omnitrophota bacterium
GCTGACGCCTTTGGAAGGCGGTTTTGCAAAATCCTGGTGCCGGACCTTACTCTTCCTTTTGGATATCGGATAGGTCTTTAATTTGGCCAGGTTTAGTTCAAATTTGTCTTTGGTCATATTTAATGAGTCCTTGACATCAAAGATGTCAAGGACGAAGTAATCCCCCCTGCTTTCATGCTGAAAGCATGAAGGGGGGACAAACTCGGCTATATAACTTATGTCGCTTCGCTCCATAAGTTATGGCCTCGTTTGATTTTAACATCATTGACTTTCGCTGTCAAGGTCCTCTATTTTCTGAAGCGTTATAGTGACAGTGCCGACAAACGGGATGCCTCTTGTCACCATCAATAAGGGGATCCTTTTTTCATCTGCCGAAAGCCACATGGTGGCCTTTGCCTTCCTCTTTATCTTTCCCTGGAACCATGGCAATGGCTCCACCATAAACGCCTCCCACTCCCCAACGCCTTTGATCCTTATAACACCTTTTTTGTGGATCTTCGCCTCTAAAAGATAATTCTTTTCGTCCGCGATCACATTTGCAAATATGGATTTTCCGACATCCGCGTCCTGCAATCTAAAATAATAAAGGCAGCTCAGCGTGTCCTGGACCTTCTTGGGGATGTTATATTCCTTTTTGGTGTGATTGAGGCGCGAGAAATAAAACGCCGTGCCTTTTTTGTGGTCAAAATCAGTATATTCGTCCGAACGGTAACCGCCTTCCCTCTGTTTCTTCTCGAATCTGACCGGATAAAGCCCTTCCACGTCTATGTAGGTGGATATCTCATCCTCGACTTTGTATATCTTTGATATGATCGGTGTGGACTGGGCAGTAGCGAGGATATGATAGACCTTGCGGCCGTTTCTTTCTGTGATCTCTTTGACGGACAGGGTAGCAATGCCGACATCCAGGCCCAGCCACTCTGCCTTGTATGTAAATCTTTCTCCCACGCGCAGCTCTTTCATGGGAAGCATTATCTCAACATCCTCGTCCCTGGTCACAATCCTATATTTTGCGGCCACCCCGCATCCCGAGATCAAAGATATCAATAAAAATAATACCGCTATCTTTCTCAACTCCATCCCCTTCCTAAAGTGTCAACTTGTTTATAGCGGATAGCACGTCCCTGGCGGTGATCTCTTTCATGCATTCGTGATCAAAGCGGCACATAGCCTTTTTGCATGGAGCGCATTTGAGTTTTTTGCGTATGACTATGTCGTCTTTGCCTGTTGGCCCATACTCTTCGGGATCTGTTGGGCCGAATATTGCCGCTACCTTTACCCCGAGATCGCTTGCGATGTGCATGCACGCGCTATCGCCTGTCAAAAGAATCTCGAGACGTTCTATCAAGGCAAAGAGCTCGTTTAAATCTGTCCTGCCTGTCAGATCGATCAGCCCATTGTGATTTACCGCGTCCTTTATCCTTTTTGAGACACTGGCCTCACTGGAATCCCCCATGAGGATGACTTTACAATCTTTGTGTTTCAAGATGGCATTGATTACGTCAATAAAACCCTCTGTGCGCCATTGTTTTAAAGGTCCGCGGCACGCAGGGCTGATGCCTATCAATCTATCGCCCTTCTTCACGTTGTTTTCTTCCAGCAATCCCTGCACCGCTATCCTGTCTTTATCATCAATATAAATATCCTTACGCGCCTTATATTCTATACCCAGATTTTTCAACTTGTTCAAATGCACTGATCTTTTATGCCTGTCCCTGCCTCTCGCTGCTGAGACCAGGCTCGAGGTGTTCCTGGCGCCTATCAGGACAGGTATCAGGCTCGTCCTCATATCTATTGCCAGGTCATACCTTTCCCTTCTGAGTTCCTTTATGAAATCCAATTTTTCCTTGAGGGCGGCATGCTTATCATAGGTGAAGACCCTGTTGAGGGCCGGATCTTTTGAAAATATCTTTTCCGGCCTGGGGCCGACCACCACATCTATCCTTGCGGAAGGAAAACTATCCTTGAGCGCGGACAGGACCGGAAGCGTCAGGATCACGTCGCCGACATTGCTGAGCGTAATAAAAAGGATCTTGTGAATATTTTTTAATTTCATTTTATGGCATCCAATACGTCTTCCACCCTTATTGACTTCATGCATTTATTATCTTCACACGAAAGATTGTAGCAGGGGACCTCGCAGTCAAGTTTTTCCTGCAAGATCTTATATTCGCCATCTCCATAAGGGCCGGTTATCAAAGGGGCAGTCGGGCCGAACAGCGCGACAACCGGGGTCCTTACCCCTATCGCGATATGCAATGGGCCGGAGTCATTGGAAATGACCTTTTGCGCCTTCTTGAAAACCGCACCCAGGGTCTTCAGATCTGTCTTGCCGCACAATAAGACGGCCTTGTTCTTCATTAAATCCGAGATCCTATTGCATAGATCAATGTCTTTTTCCGCGCCTGTCAAGACCACCCTTTTGTTGAATCTCTTGATGATCTCGTCGCCAAGCCTTGCAAAATTTTCAAAGGGCCACCTCTTTAAATCCCAATTTCCGCCCGGATTCAGTACTATAAAATCCTCGTTCGCCTTAACCCCTTCGCGCATTAAGATCTTATCCGCCGCGGCCCTGTCTTTCTCTGAGATAAAAAACTCGTAATTTACACTTTTCGGCTGCATGCCCGCGCCTCTCGCAATGCCCAAAAAATATTCCACCCTGTGCAGGCCCATGGGCGGCGCGGGTATCTTTTTTGTCAACAAAAACCCTGCCTTTTTATTATCGTATCCTATGCGCTGCGGTATCTTGGAAAGGAAAAGAAGCATTGTCCTGCTCAAAGACCTGCGCAATATAAACGCTGTGTCAAACTTTTTTGATTTCAGCTCTGAGACAAGCGAAAGCCTTCCGATAAGATGCCTGTGTTCTCCCTTTGCGTCATATGTAATGATCTCGTCTATGCAGGGGTTCCCTTCCAGGATCTCTTTGCATCTCGAGTGGGTAAGGACAGCGATATAGGAGCCGGGACAGGTCTCTCTTACGGCCCGCATAAAAGGCGTTGCAAAAAGCGTATCTCCCAGCCAGTTTACATTTACGATAAGTATTCTCTTCATCTTAAAACCTTGCGCAAACAACTCACCTCCCCCTCACTACCCTCTCCCCTCTGGGGAGAGGGTAGTGAGGGGTGCTTTACAGTATAGGAAAGTATGTCCCCCCTTGTTTTCCCTGGTAAATCCTTCGGATTTCTCAGGGAAAACAAAGCAGGGGGGACGGCAAAAATCGCCTGAAAGTCATCCCCTCTTGTTTCCGAAGGAAACAAAGCAGAAGGGACGTGGTCGCTGAAGGCGATTTTCTTGTCAGTCCTCGTCGCGGTGCTCCTTTATCCATGTGTAAAAACCGGATGTCTCTATCCAGAACACAAGCAGACTGTCTGATGTCATGGAGATCCGCAACCGTTTCATCGCAAACAGATCATGCTTGGGATAATGCTTGCCCGGATTAGTGGCTACTGCGATCTTGTAACCTGCTGCCCTGACCTTGCCCCTGACGTAATCGTTAAACGCTCCGACAGGATAACTGAATGAGGGGACCTCTTTTCTGATATGTCCTTCGATTGCACGCTTGGAGTCAGATATCTCTATGTCTAATCTCTGCTCCGGCAAGGCCGGCAGATACGCATGCGTCATGGCATGGCTTCCGATAGAGATAACGCCGCTCTCTGACATCTCAATGACCTGGTCCCACCTCAGGTATCCTTCTGTTCCTATAAGGGCAGGGCTTATGAAAATGGTGGCCGGGAGCCCCAGCTCCTTCAAAACAGGGTATGCATCCGTGTAATTATTCTCATAACCGTCGTCAAACGTAATCGCGATCGTCCTGCGGGGAATCTTGCCGGAGCTGAGCAGTTCAGGCAGGTCCTCGAGCCGCACAACGTTATAATTGTGTCCCTTTAAAAAATACATCTGCCTTTTGAAGCTCTCCGGAGAAACGCTGATCCTGGAAACACCGGCATCTTCGTCGATCCTGTGATACATAATAATAGGGACGACATACTGCTCCCTTGCCCACAAAAATCCTGCTATTACAAAGATCAGGGCAGCCAGTAAGGATATAAAACGTCTGTACCTTCTCATGCGCGGTTCTCCGCAACCTCTTTGTATAATGTCTGCACCCTATTTGCCATGCCATTGATAGAAAATCTCTCTATCACCTTTTCCCTGCCGGCCTGCGACATCTTATGGTAGAGCTCCTTATCCTTCAATAATCTCAATGTCGGCTTCACCAGCAGTTCAGGCCTGGAGGGCTCTACGAGAAACCCGTTGACCCCGTCTTCTATAATGCTGGATATGCCGCCCACGTTTGTAGCAACAACTGGCTTGCCTGAAGCCAGCGCCTCCAAAAGCCCGATGCCAAAACCCTCTTTTCTCCTCGGCGTAAACATGAATACGTCTATGATAGACAGGATGTTCACTGTATTTATCTGCGGCTTGACAAAGATCACGTTCTCGCTTAGATTGAGGCGCTGCGTCAGGTCCATTATCCTCGGCCGTTCCTTGCCGTCGCCGACAAACGCCATCTGCACATTTGGCTTTTCCTTTAAGATCTCGTAAAGCGCGTACAAAAGCACATCGTGCCCTTTGTCAGGCGTAAATCTTGCGACAGTCCCGACGATCGAATAGTCCTTCCTCAGGCCGAATCTATCCTTTAAATCATCCTTTTCCTTTTGCGAAAAATCCTTGAGGAACTTTTTGACATCAATGCCGTTGTGTATCAATGAGATCCTGTCCCTTTTAACGTGAAAATCCTTTACGAGGTGCTCCTGGACTGCCTCGCTTATTGCGATTACGCGATCGCCCCACGCAGGCAATAAGACCCTTCCTATCCTTCTTGTAAAAAATCCATGGCATGTTGTAACAAAACCGGCCCTGCATAATTTTGATACAAAAAAACCTATTACATGCGCAACGCGCGTCTGGGCATGTATTACATCTATATCAAGCTTTCTGACAAGCCCGCGGACCTCAAAGATCGCCCTGAAGACCCTGGGGTTTAATTCAGATTTTGTCAGTATGTCGATCTTTATGTGAGAAACACCTCCTGCTGCCAGCTCAGGCACCAGCATCCCTCCGCCGGATGCGACAAACACATCAACGCCTTTTGCCTTTAATGCCTTTGCAAGGCTTAGGGTGTACGTGCCAATACCACCGATATTGAGATGTGTTGTGAGTAGTAGTATCTTCATAAAAATGCCTGTAATAAAATAACAAGAGCTTCAGAAGCCAGAAAACAGATGTCAGATTTTTCTGTCCTCCGACTTCTGACCTATGTCTTCTGCAACTCTATGTAATACTTAACTATCAATCCTCTCCATTACCAGGCGATAGACCTCGTCCACGCCGATCTTCCCCATGCATCGGATATTCCTGCAGTCGGATTTATAGCACGGAGAGCAGGTCAGTTCCTTTTTTATAATAATGCCTTTTTCTGTCGGCTCGAAATGCATCCTGGGATCAGTGGGGCCGAAAAGCGCGATAAAATTAGTGCCCATGCTCGAGGCAATATGCATGGGGGCGCTGTCGCCTGTGACAAAGACCCTGCATCTCTTGATCAATGCGGCAAGCTGCGTAATAGTGGTCTTGCCGGCCGCGTCTATGACCTTGCTGCGCGCAGCAGCCACGAAATCATTTACAAGACCCCTCTCGCCTTCTGACGCGGTAACAACGACCCTTATGTCTTCTTTCGCCAGCATATCTGAAAGTCTCGTAAAACATTCGAGCGGCCAGCGTTTTGTCTTCCAGCTGCCTCCTATGTTGATCCCGACAAGCACCTGCTTGTCCCTCACCCATTCATTTTTCAAAAAATTATCTACATACTGAAAATCCTCTTTGCCCGGCCATATCTCGAGACGCTTGGAGGCGCCCATTGTATTCACGCCTGAGTGTTTCAGCACCCTGAATTGCTCCTCGATAGGCCCTGCGCCGATCTTTAAATATTTCAATCTATTATTTAAAAGAAATCCCCATTTATTATTGTAGCCGGATCTTCTGGGGACAGTGCCCAGCCACGCGATGATATGACTCGGCCGGTTGTTCTGCAGATCTATGGACATGTCAAAGGCCTTGCGTCTTACGGTCCGGCCCATCCTTACGATGCCCCTTATGCCTTTATCATTGCCATTTCTGTCGTAAAGGATGAGGTCGTCTATATACGGGCATTTCTTCAACACCCTCCTGGATTCTGCACCCACCAGCACGCTTATAAAGGCATTGGGAAAATCATTCCGGATCGCGCGTATGCTGGGGACAGCCAGTATCACGTCTCCTATCGCGCCTATCTTTATCACTAAAATCCTTTTTTTATTTATTACGTCCTCGTAAAGCTTTATGGTATCGTCTGCCATACGAATAAGGCTGTATTCCTTCTCGACCTTTTCCCTGGCCCTGACCGCGAGGTTCCTGGCGAGCGCCCTGTCCTTCAGCAATCTCACGATAGAATCCACCATCTCTATGATATCGCCCGGCTTTACGAGCAGGCCTGTTCTTTCATGTTCCACGATGTCAACTGCCCCTCCTATGCGCGTGGCAATAACAGGCACGCCGCTCGCGCCTGCCTCAATAATAACCCTGCCGAACGCCTCCTGACCTACGGACGGAAGCACCAGCAGGTCGAGGCCGGACATTATCCTGGGTATGTCGCTACGCGAACCCGCAAACTCTACTATCCTTTCTATGTCGAGCTTGCGGATCAATGCCTTTAAATTCTCCTTGTATTCTGGTTTGTCTTCGGGCGCATCGCCCACGATCCCTATCTTTACTTTTGGGAAGATCCTCGCCACCCTTGCGATTGCCTGCAAAAAGAACGCATGGCCTTTTATGGGTGTGATCCTTCCGACAACCCCGATCTTAAACTCCGCCTTGTGGTGGGACGGGTCAGGAGGGTTAAATCTGAATTTCTCAAGGTCAACGCCTCTCGGGATAAATCTTATCCTCTCGCGCGGTACACCAAATGCCTCTATCATGTGCCGGCCGATTACGTTGGAGGCCACGATCACGAACCTGCCCCAGCCCATTACGCGGCTTAAAACATGTGTTGAGTAATAACCGTGGGCAGTGGTAATAAAACTGGCTTTGGTGCGCCTCGTGGCAAAAAATGCGATGATAGCAGGCACGCGGGAACGGGCGTGCACGATGTCTATATTCTCCTCTTTTATAATGTAGCGCAATTTTTTTATCATCTTTATTGCTGTAAACAATGACTTTTTATGCACGGGAAGCTTGATGTGCCTTGCGTTCAGCGCCAGGAGCTCCTTTACCATGCCTCCGCCATTGGACACGACAATAACGCTGTGGCCTCTCTTAATAAGCTCTCTGGAGAGATCTACAGTCCCTGTCTCAACACCACCCACATCCAGCATTGGAAGTATTTGTAAGATATTCATGGTCTTAGCTATATCACAGCCTGCAGGCGCTCGGTTATCTTTTTCCTGTCGTCCAGCCTCTTTACTGCTGGCCTTTGTTGTAAAATGTCCTTTATTAAATCGTAGACCTTGTCCGGCTCCGCGGTATTTATGTAACCCTGCTTTTCAAGATTCTCAACCACTCTGCCATATTTTTCCTTGTCCCTTGTCGCCTGTCGCTTGTCGCTAAAAACTATTACATATTTACCGCCACTCGCTGCCTCTGATATCATGGAGATCGACTCAGGGGAGACCACTACGACCTCGCTCGAGGAAAATATCTCTGGTACTACCGCCTCTCTATTTTTTTCATTGGCGATCACCAACAGCTTGCATCTCTTGTTATTGCCGAGCCTCTCTTTTAAAAATTCGTCGATCTCGAGCGACGTCCTTCGGGAGGTTGAGGCAAATATATCCAGGCCCGTCTCCTCGGCTATCTTCAAAATCCCATCCACCACCTTCACAACGGTTTCTTTCGTCAATCTGAAATTTTTCGCATCTCCTCCGATTAAGAGGCCGATGCCGTGATTCGTCGTTCGTCGTTCGTCGTTTCCGCCTTCGCCACGCCTGCCTGCCGGCAAGGCAGGGCTTCGGCGGACAGGCGTGATTCGATTGGGCGCTGCTTCTGTGATCAAAATATTGGAATTGACCCTTCCTGGCGCATCATGCCTGGGCAAAATTACAACGTCAAAGCTCTTTCCGCGGCCCAGGCCAGGATTCATTACGCAGATGCCCTTGGCATTGTTCTCGTATTTTAGAAAAATATTTGCGGCTACGGTCGCGGCGCCGCAGGAAACAACTATATCAGCATAATGATTCTTAATGCTGTCAAAGGATTCCTTTTTCAAAAGAAACCTCAGGCAGCGCATGCATCCCTGACATCGCCTGCTCGCAAAAATACTGGACGCGTCAAGAAGCATCCTTGCGAATCTGTTTTTAAATTTCACCTCAACCACATCTATCTTGACAACCGGCCTTTCCACGATGCCCCGGGCCTTAAGCCTTGAGCCCAGCGCCTCTTCAACCATCTCAGCCACTGCCCTTGCCTGATTGAGGTGTCCTGCCTTTCCGTCACTCAGGACCAAAACCGCGCGCACGGGCGTACTCTTCCACCTCTTGTGCGACCAGAGCCACTGGTCCGGAAACCTTTTTATAAAGGCTTCGAGGATGCTGGTGATCTTTTCCAGATTTGCCTTTAGGTCCTTTTTTTTATCCTGCGTATTGATAAGTCCCAGGGGTTCCCCGATTTCTAACACGTGTCCCTTGGGACCGACTCGCAGTGTAAAAGAAGGAAGGATTATTGCGCCGGTCCTCAAGGCAAAGCTTACAGCGCCCTGCGCCGTAGAAGCAGGCCTGCCTAAAAACTCCACAAACACGCCGTTCGCCCCTGCATCCTGGTCAGCAAGCATGGCCACTATGCCGTTATCGTGAAGCGTCTTTATGATATCCCTGACCGAAAAGCCCTTTGCGACAACCTTGCATCCTGTCATCTCCCTGTATCTATTCAGGAGATTGTTCAACCTGGCGTATTTTTGCTCTCTTGCAAAGACATACATGCCGTAACCCCTGGCGCTTGTAGCCAGAGACGAGATCTCCCAGTTGCCAAAGTGCGCGGCCAGGATTATAACGCCCTTGCCCTTATCGCGCGCTGCCCTGATCCTATCAATATTTTCGATAGACACATATTTGCCCAGATACCCCTTGCCCATGACAGGTACCTTCAGAAGCTCTATAATGCTCATGCCAAGGTTTCTAAAATGCTGCCTGCTGATCCCACTGATCTCCCCGGCGTCTTTCTCAGGAAAGGCTGCCTTTAGATTTGCGTATGCGATCGAGCGGCGTTTGACGTTTACAAGACAGGCAAGATCTCCCCCGCGCCTCCCTATCCACAGAGCAACAGCCAGCGGCATGCAGCGCAAGAACGCGCTAAAGACCTTAACTGTTATAAATCCCAGAAAGTCTATTATAGAATCCTTGTTCATTGTCGATGATATTCAGGTCGATGTGCAAAATCGTGAATCGTGAATCGTGAATCGTGAATCGCGATAATTTTACAGCATCTTTTTCGGTTGAAATTATTGCGTTGATATTATTTTTTGTGCAATAATCTCCTATCTTCTCCAAATCCCTTTTTGTATACCAATGGTGATCACGAAAGATAAAATGCCTTTTAAATTTTAAACCGATCTTTAAAATAGTTTTTTCAAATGATCCGGGATTGCCCACAGCCGAAAGCAGGACTATGTCCTTATTCTTTAATATCTCTATATCCACCAGCTGCTCGTCGGAAAGCCTGTAAAAATGCGCAGGCCTGTGGATAGATTTGGCGATCACTGCCTTTGGATTTATCTCCCTTAGCCTCTTTGTCAACGCATTAGTATCCTGAACAAGGTCTGCCCTTGTAATCAAAAACACGTCCGCCCTTTTCAGTCCGTCCAGGCCTTCTCGCATGGAACCAGCCGGGATAACCAATCCATTGCCAAACGCATTAGTAGCATCTACGCAGACAATGTCCAGGTCCCGCCTTAACCGCCTGTATTGAAAACCGTCATCAAGCAAAAGCGTATCCACTGAATGCCCCTGTATTGCCTGTCTGCCTGTTTTGACCCTGTCCTTTCCGGCCATAATCGGCACTTTAGGAACAAGCCGCGAAAAGAGCTTTATCTCGTCTCTGCCATAGCCCCTTAAAAGAATCGCGGGTTTCTTACCCTCTTTTAAAAGCGCCTTTGCAATCGAGGCAACCGCCGGCGTCTTGCCTGTCCCGCCCCACGTAATATTCCCCACGCTTATGACCTTTGCGCCAAGCGCACACTGCTTAAAAATCCCGCGCCTATAAAAAAAATTGCGCAGCGCAGCCGCAATATAATAAATAAATGAAAAAAGAATAAGTACTTTCATGCCCCCGCCCAGCTAAAGTTTACATTTTTGACAATGTTAAAAATGTAAACCTTGCGGATTAAAAAAGTCCTGCCAATATCAAAATGGTTACAAAGATAAGGGATGCGACGGCTACGACCGTGGCTGAAGAAAGCCATGTCTTGATATCAATAGGGCTCCTGGATTTTTTACTTATAGATATGCCGATAATACTTGCGGCGGAGCCGGTAGGTAGGCCGGCTGCGCCAAACCCAACACCAATGGCAAGGATCCACCATAACGATCCGCCATTGATCCCTAAGCCCGAAAGGGTCTTTATAATGGGTATCATGATCATAGTAAAAGGCACTGCGCCTATCATGGATGAAAAGATCCCTGTCACCCACAAGAGAACGATTTTATAGAGCCGGATATCTACGTCCGCCAGAAATACTGTCTTTTTTGCCAGGTGAGATAAGATACCTGTCTCCTGCAGCCCGCCTACGATAACAAAGAAACATGTAAAAAATGCCAGCAGCGGCCACTCGACATCATGAAATATGTCTTCAGGGTTTGGCCTCAATAACAAAAATGCCAGCCCCGCGCCAAGCAATGCGATAAATGACGGGTATAGCCCAAGACTCTCATGGAGAAAAAAAAGCGAGAATGTGACGCCAAGGGCCAGGAGACACTTCAGCATGCCCCGCGGATCCTTTATTGCCTTTTTCGCGTCTATATTCAGAACGGCCTGAAAATTCCTAGGCTTACCGGACAATTGTTTTCTATGTATAAATTTGAGTATGAAAAGTGAAAAGAATACGACCACGAGAGTCACCGGAAAGAGATTGACCAGAAAATCATTGAAGCTGAGTCCGGCGGCAGAGCCGATAAATATATTTGGCGGGTCGCCGACCAGCGTCGCAACCCCCCCTATTATCGAAAGCACTACCTCTGCCATCAAGATCGGCAAAGGATTGATCCCTAATATGTCGCATACAAGGATCGAGATAGGCACAATGATAACGATCGTCGTGACATTGTCCACCAGCATGGAGATAAACGCGGTGGACACGCCAAGGATCGCCATGAGCTTCCAGGGCCTTCCTCCTGAGATCTTTGCCAGGGTTATCGCGATATATGTAAAAAATCCTGTCCTTTTGAGTATTGAGGTGATGATCATCATACCCAGAAGCAAGCCCAGTGTATTAAAATCAATCGCCAAAAGCGCCTTTTTCTGGGAGTAGAAACCCAGCATCTGGCCAACGATGATCATCAGGAGCGCGCCGCACGATACCGCAATGACCTTATCCATCTTTTCTGTTATGACCATATAAAGCGCTGCTATGAGTATTGTTGAAGCGATTATAGGATTAAGCATTTCTATTTATCTCCGTTCTCCTCGAAAAATGCCTTGCAGATGTCACCTCGCGTGATCATGCCTTTAAGTACGTTGTCTTTTGCCACAAGTATCCTGCGGACGTTGTATTTTTTCATCACCGCGACTACCTTTAAGAGCGATACGTCCTCTTCCACCGTCACCGAGCCCTTTTTCATTATATCCTCTACGATAAAAAGCTCGAAGGAGGGCATGTTCTCGAATTCCTCATCCAGGGTCCCAAAATCATCTATATATATAATATTCTCTCCCAGCAGATCAAAGTAGTCAGGCAAAAAGACCGACAGGATCTCTGACTTTGTGACCATGCCGAGTATCTTTCTGTCCTTATCCACTACCGGGATGCCGCCGTAGCGCGTCTTCTTAAGGATACTGTAGATCTCCCGTATGCCGATAGAAGGGGAAACAGTGACAATGTCCTTTGACATAATATCTTTTGCTTTCATCTCGCCTCCATATACATCATATATTAATGCTACATTATAGTGGAAACAGGCGTGTTTGTCAAATACTTGACTAGGCGGGGTGAATGGAACGGATAAGGTCTATGGCGCGCTGGCTGGAGCCTGAATTCTTGTCTACAGTATCCTTGGCATTTGCGCCGAGCCTCTTTCTCTCTCCTGGATCATCAATAAGCATCCTGATGGCAGAATAGAGTTCGTCTCCGTCTGCCACCTGAATAGCGGCTTCATTTTCAAGAAAGGCATTTACCACATCCTGATAATTTGCCATGTACCTTCCCATGATAACCGGCTTTGACAGGCCTGCCGGCTCAATAGGGTTCTGGCCGCCCCTCTTCTTCACGAGACTTCCTCCCACAAATACGATATCTGAAGCAGAATAGATGGCCTTTAGTTCGCCAAGTATGTCTAGCAGAAAAACGCCTGATTCGCATCCTACCATATCTATCTGCGAATACTTTATGGATTTAAGGCCTCGCCTGGCTAGCTTTTGTTCTATTTCCCTGGCGCGCTCGATATGCCTCGGGGCAATAAGAAACCTTAGATTATTGTAATCTTTTCTTAATCTAGAAAAACAATCTATCAGCTGCTCTTCCTCGCCTTTATTCGTGCTTCCGGCTGTAAACAGGATCCCGTCGTCATTGATATTCAATCTCTCTCTTATCTCTTGCCTTTTACTTATTGAGTCCGCCAGGGAAAGATCGAATTTTAGATTGCCTGCCGCATGTACTTTCTGTCTCGGCGCGCCTAAGGCCAGGATCCTGACAGCGTCCTGCTCTGACTGCATCAAAAAAAGAGAAAACTTATTGAACATGCTGGAGATCACAGGCCTGATTTTTTTATAACCGCTGTAAGACCTCGGGGAGATCCTGCCATTGACAAGGACGATCTTTGCACCGGACTTATATAAAGATCCTATGAGATTCGGCCATATCTCTGCCTCAAGACATAAAAATAATTCCGGCCTGAGGATATTTACGACCCTGTCTGTTACAGTGCTTATATCAAACGGAAGATAAAAGACCGCCTCCTCGCCTGTAGCAATCGTCCTGGCGACTTTATTGCCGGTATGGGTAACACTGGAAAATACAAGTGTGTGTGACGGGAAGGCCTTTCTCAAAAGCGGCGCCAGGATACTGGCTGCCTTCATCTCTCCTAAGCTCACCGCGTGAATCCATATAACCCTGCCCTTAGAAGAAACGGCCTTAAGGCGTTTGGAAAGAACGCCAAACCTGTTGGCCAGGCCATACTTGTAGCGCTTTGTAACTATAAAATAAGGGAGGTAAAACAGGCCGAAGATTATAAAAAGTAGATTATATAATATGCGCATATGAATAACATGTTTAACAAATGGCTACAGAGGACAGAGGTCAGAGGACAGAAAAAATCTGACTTCTGAATTCTGTCATCTGAC
>JABMRA010000127.1 GCA_013202925.1 Candidatus Omnitrophota bacterium
AAGATTAAGTTAGCATTGGAGATGAAGAAGAAAGAGGCAAAAAACCGCATGCTTAAAATGAGAGAACAGGTTGAACAGAACAATATCTATAAATGGGCAGGCAAGGTCTTGTCAGCGCTTCTGAAATTCGAATTTAAAGAGTAATCACGCATCGTCATTGCGAGGGTAACCTAAAGCGTGAGTTAACGAAGCAATCGCATGAGAGATTGCTTCGTTAACTTCCCTTAGTTGGTCGCCTCGCAATGACGGTTAGCTTGGATCAACATGAGGTATCTTTTAAGAGATCAGAATAAATTCTTTTTTAAAATAAAAAAATCCCCGCACGTCTTTTTATTTTTGGATTACGATGGGACGCTCACGTCCATTGTCTCTGCCCCTGAAAAGGCAAAATTACCCCTCGCAGTAAAAAATTCAATCAAGAGATTAAAGGCCTCCCCTGGATTTACAGTGGCTGTTATCAGCGGCCGTTCTTTGCGCGATATAAAAAGCATGGTCGGTATAAAGGGCCTTATCTATGCAGGGAATCATGGACTGGAAATAGAAGGCCTCGGCCGCAGGATCTCAATGCCTGCCGGAAGTTCAGCAGGACCCGGCATAAAGAAGATAAAGACGTCTTTGGATAAGACATTGAGCTGTATAAAGGGCGTAAGGGTAGAGGACAAAGGCCGCACCTTAAGCGTCCATTTCAGGCTTGTAAGGCCGGGCAAGAGGCGGTTAGTTAAAAATATATTCAGACGAATAGTACGGCCGTATGTTTTGTCAAAAAAGATAAAACTCTCTTCAGGCAAGATGGTGCTCGAGGTAAGGCCTGCTGTAGAGTGGGACAAGGGAAAGGCAGTCGTTGCGCTTCTTGCGCAAAGCAAAAAGGCATTGCCTGTGTATATAGGAGACGACAGGACAGACATAGACGCTTTCCGCGCGCTCAAGGGCAGGGGCATATCAATATTCGTAGGCCGGCCCAAAAGGGCTGTTGGCGCGGATTATTATTTAAAGAGCCCCAGGGACGTCGCAGCCCTGCTCCATAAGTTTACACTTTTGTCATTGACTAAAGTGTAAAGTTTGTAATAATATATTGACATTATGATACAGTTGAGCAAGAAGAATAATGAAAAGGCCTTCAGGTTTTACACCAGGTTTCACCTGAGGGTCCTGACAGGACTCAAGGCCACTAATATAGAGGAGCTTCTTGTCCTTATCAAGAAGGTCCCCGGGTCTTCCATCTATTATCACACCCACCATTTCCTGCAGAAGCATAAGCATATCTCTCCGGAGCCGCCGAATGATTTTGCGTTCTGGATAGAAAGCGCGTTGAACGAAGAGGTCCTGGCTGAGAAGGTCGCGAGCATTGATACAGTCAAGTACCATTCCATCCGTTCCCTCAGGAATGAGATCGTAAGGCTGATAGAAGATTATATAGATAAAAACCCAAGAACAAAATTGAGATTCGCCTCGCCCAACAAGGCCTTTCATTTTATTAAAAGCATAAGTTTTATCGTGCCTACCCCTTATGTCGCAAAGGATCTGGATGGCTTTCTGGATGCGCTAAAAAAGATTTCCGTGGATTCAATATATTTTCATATCTTTGAGGCAAGGCTGCGGCTCGAGATGGAGACGAATGATTTCTCTTTCTGGCTGGGCACGGCCTTAATGGAGGTAGAGCTTGCCGGAAAGATAACAGCCCTTGATCCATACACATATACAATGGAGGATCTGAGGAAGAAGATCATAGCGTTGGTAGAAGAAAGACTGAGGAATGGAAAAGCTAAATAGGTACGGACAATTTGTAGGTAAGCGCACCATAGAAGAACTCAGGATGCTTGCGGGCTATTTGCAGGGCAAGGTGATCCAGCATATAAATTCTACTGCTGTAGGAGGCGGGGTTGCCGAGATACTATCCAAGATAGTGCCTCTTTTGCAGGAATTAGGCGTTAATTGCCAGTGGGACGTAATAAAGGGGTCGCCCGAATTTTTCGATGTTACAAAGGCCATACACAACGCGTTGCATGGGAAAGAGGCCGAGCTTACTGACAAGATGCTGGAGGTATTTAATGAGATAAGCAGGATGAATATCAGGGAGATGAATCTCTATGGCGACATAATGTTCATACATGATCCTCAGCCCATTGCGCTCATAAAGAGAAAATCCGGCATGAAAAAGAGCAAATGGATATGGCGCTGCCATGTCGATGTCTCTGGTCCGGATAAAAATGCGTGGGGCTTTCTGGAACCGTTTATCAATAAGTATGACGCTGCTGTATTTTCGAGCCCTCACTTTGCGCATCAGATGAAACCGCGGCAGGTCTTGATATCACCCTCCATAGACCCATTTAGCGATAAAAATAGAGAGGTCACCAGGGAGGAGATAGATACGGTTTTGAATAAGTACAATATAGATCCGCGGCAGAAACCTATTGTATGCCAGATCTCAAGATACGACGCCCTTAAGGATCCTGTAGGGGTCATAAAGGCGTATAAGATGGTAAAGAAATATGTTGATTGCCAGCTTTTGCTTGTGGGAAACAGGGCAGCGGATGACCCTGAGACAGATAAGATCTACAAAGAGGTCTTAGAGGCAGCCGGAAAGGATCCTGATATCCACGCCCTGCTCGTAGAAGATATACCCTATGAGATAAACGTGTTTCAGCGTGTATCCGATGTCATCGTCCAGAAGTCCCTCAGGGAAGGCTTTGCGCTTACTGTTTCAGAGGCGCTGTGGAAGGCAAAGCCTGTTGTGGCCTCGGCCGTAGGAGGCATACCCCTGCAGATAAAACACAAGTACGGCGGCCTCTTGTGCCACAGCATAGAGGGCGCTGCGTTTGCCATAAAGCAGCTCCTAAACGCGCCTGAGTACGCCAAGAAGCTTGGCGAGAATGGCCGCGAGCATATAAGACAGAACTTTCTTTTGACCCGCCATTTAAGAGAGTATATGCTGCTCTTCCTGTCACTGTATACAGAAGACGGCATAGTGACCCTATAGCTTATTTTGGCATATAGCTTATTTTGGCTTGACAATGCGGAAATAGTATGTATAATAGGTATAATAATAGTAACCTTTAAATCGGTCCTGAGAGGCCGGAAAGGGATGAAAAAATGAGAAAATTAACAGAGAATTCTATACCTTCTTGCTTTGGATGGCGGGGAGGTATTTTTTTTGAATGGGGGGAGATGTGACGTTCAGGCAAAAGGCAACTATTTTGACAAAGGAAGAAATCGCCAGGGCAATTACGCGGATCAGCCATGAGATCCTGGAGAAGAACGAGGGGCCGGAGGGACTGGCAATAGTGGGTATCAGGACCAGGGGATATGTACTTGCAGAAAGGATTGCGCAGGCAATCAGCCGCATCGATGGCTCTAGCGTGGCAGTAGGGGCGCTTGACATAACATTGTACAGGGACGATCTGAGCGTAGTGGCTGAGCAGCCAATAATGCACAAAACAGAGATAGATTTTGACATAGAGGACAGGAATATAATCCTAGTAGATGATGTCCTGTATACAGGCAGGACTATACGCTGTGCCCTGGATGCGCTTATTGATTTTGGCAGGCCAAAGAGCATACAGCTCGCGGTTCTTATAGACAGAGGACACAGGGAGCTTCCTATAAGGGCTGACTATGTGGGGAAAAACCTGCCCACATCGCAGAAAGAGCTCGTGCAGGTAAAATTACAGGAGATAGACGGCGATGACAGCGTCTTTATAGAGGAAGCGCAAAATGGTTAATAAGGCAAAGAAAAAGCCAAACTGGATCCACAAAGACCTCCTGGGACTGGAATATCTTTCAAAGGAAGACATAGATCTTCTTTTAGACACAGCAGATTCCTTCAGGGAGATACTGGACAGGTCTATTAAAAAGGTGCCTGCGCTCCGTGGAAAGACAGTGGTAAATCTATTCTACGAGCCTTCCACAAGGACAAGGGTATCTTTTGAGATAGCCGCCAAGCGCCTGTCCGCTGACGTGATCAATATTGCCACTGAGACATCGAGCGTGAAAAAAGGCGAGACGCTTAATGATACCGGCAAAAACATAGAGGCGCTAAAGGCAGACATAATTGTTGTAAGGCACAATTGTTCAGGCGCAGCAGCAATGCTCGCAAGGCACGTAAATATCAGCGTGGTCAATGCAGGGGACGGGTGGCACGAGCATCCCACCCAGGGGCTCCTGGACATATTTACTTTAAAGAAAAAGTTGGGCCGCATAGAAGGCCTGAATGTCAGCATAGTAGGGGATATAGCGCATTCGCGCGTGGCGCGCTCAAACATCTGGGGTTTGACCAAGCTGGGTGCCAGTGTCACTGTATGCGCTCCGGACATATTGATACCTCCCGGCATAGAAGACATGGGTGTTAAGACAACGGATAATATTGACGAGGCGCTCTCCAAAGCCGATGCAGTGAATGTCCTTAGGATGCAGTTCGAGCGCGATGAAAAAGGCGCGTTCCCCCAGCAGATAGAATATTTTAAAAAATTTGGCATAACAGCGGAGCGTTTGCAGCCCGCCAAAAAAGATATCGTAATAATGCACCCAGGCCCGGTAAACAGGGGTATCGAGATATCGACTGAGGTGGCGGATGGCCTTAATTCTGTTATCCTGGAGCAGGTCACTAACGGTATAGCTGTCCGGATGGCAGTGCTTTATTGGCTCTCTCAGGCAAGAGAGAAAAATAAGCTATAAGCCTTAAGTCGTAAGCCATAAGAAAGGCCTAAAAAACAAAGTTTTAAATTTGCTTAAGGCTTATGGCTTACAGCTTATAACCGATCAAGGGAGTCTATGGAATGAATCTTCTAATCAAAAACGGCTTTGTAGTAGACCCGGTTAATAAAATAGAGGCAGTAATTGATATCCTTGTAGCAGGAGGCAAGGTATCCATGGTGGCCAAAGGTATAACAGCAGGCGCGGACACTATAATAGACGCCAAGGACAAGATAGTTATGCCAGGTATCGTGGATATGCATGTCCATTTAAGGGAGCCAGGCAGGGAGGACAAGGAAACAGTTGCGAGCGGGACAGAGGCAGCAGCCAAAGGCGGGGTGACAAGCGTCCTGGCCATGCCGAATACGCTTCCCGCGATTGACTGCGCGAAAAACGTAAATGCCTTAAAAGATATTATAAAGAACAGCGCGAAGGTAGATGTGTTTATTGCCGGGGCAATAACTATTGCCCGTTCGGGAAAGAAGCTGTGCGATATAGGCGCCTTAAAGAAACAGGGCGCGATTGCTATTTCTGATGACGGCTCGTCCGTGGACTCTGGCGAAATAATGCTGGATGCATTTAGTAAGGCAAAGAAGGAAAATCTTATTGTGATCTGCCACTCTGAAGATAATGCTCTTTCAGGAAAAGGCCTGGTGAATCTCGGT
>JABMRA010000128.1 GCA_013202925.1 Candidatus Omnitrophota bacterium
TATACTGGTAGTTGCACCAGCGGTAGTTGCACCAGCATTCTGATACCAATACCTATCTAGGGATGTCCTTAGACTGCCTATATTGGCTACTGCCTCGCCTGAGCGGGCCTTTTCAATAGTAGAAATATACTGAGGCATCGCAATAGAAGCAAGGATACCTATGATAATAACAACAATAAGAACCTCTAAAAGAGTAAATCCTTTTTTTGACATCTCCCCCTCCTATACTTTCACTTAATAAGTTATTATACCAGTATTAAAAAGTAGCTTCCCATGTCCCGCTAATAGAGCCGTCCTGATACATTATTATGGTATTGCCTGCACGCGTACCGCCTGAACGGGTAGCAGTAGCAGTATATGTCGTAGAAGTGGGCGTAGTTACAGTAAAAGACCAGTATCTTTGGGTTAATGATATATCCAGATCGTCTGCCCATGTTGGGCCTACATAGTACTCATTCTCTGCAAAATATATCTTTTCCCCTGTCTGTAGATGCCCCAGGCCTGCCTTTGCCTCACCACCCTTTGCCTTTTCAATGGAAGACGCAAACTGGGGTATGCCTATGGCGGCAAGTATGCCTATGATTATGACAACGATTAAAACCTCTACCAGCGTAAAACCTTTCCTGTTCATATGTCTCCCTCCTTTTACAATCCCTCATGCGGATTGTCTCTTTGTTAAAATTATACCTTAATAAAGCAATAAGTCAAATTATTTCCATTTATCTCAACCAGACGCTTTAACGGCACTGGATATACTGAATATAGGCATAAACATCGCTATAACAATAACGCCTACCACGATACCCATAAAGATCAAAACTATAGGTTCAAACATTGCTGTAAGCCGGTCTACAAATGTATCGACCCTTTCTTTGTAAAATACAGCGATCCTGTCCAGCATCTTGCCCAGTTCTCCGATCTCCTCCCCTACGCCTATCATCTGAACGACAAGCGGGGAGAATAGATTCGAGTTCTGCATGGCCTGCGACATGCCTTTACCGTCCCTGACAGATATCTTTACCTCGCTCAGTTCTTTTTCCATTACCTTGTTGCCAACTGTCTTCTCTGCTATCTCAAGGGCATGCAGTATAGGCACGCCGCTTTTAAGAAGCGTGGATAACCCGCTCGCAAACCTCTCTATGGATATCTCCTGCATTACCGGCCCGATCAAGGGCAATTTAAACTTGACGCTATCGAACTGCCACCTGCCGACTGTTGTAGAAACGTACTTTTTGCCGATAAAAAATAAAGCTACGCCAGCACCAATGACGATTAAAAAATACCTTCTTGCTATGTTGCTCACGTTGATTACCAATCGCGTGAGAAGGGGCAGCTCGACATTAAACCCTTTGAATATCTCGGAGAATATAGGTATGATCTTTACCAGGAAGATCGCGATCGCGCCCGTTGCAACGCATATCAGTATCACTGGATAGACCATGGCTGATGTTACTTTTTTTTTCAAGTTTGCGCTTTCCTCCATATACCCGGAAAGCTGGTCAAGGCTTGAGGGCAGATGCCCACTGGCCTCTCCTGTCTCAACCAGATGGATCCAGAACTCAGAAAATATCTTACTGTGTTTTTTCAGGGCGTTCTGAAACGTATAGCCTCCCTCAACATCTTTTTTTATCTGCTCGACTGCACGCAATAGCGTCTGAGATTCTATCTGTTTGCATAATATATCCAGACTTTTCATAAGGGTAACGCCTGAGCTCAAGAGGGTAGCCAGTTCCCTGGTAAACATGATCAGGTCTAACATCTTTATGCCGTGATGATACCGTCTCTTTACCTTCCTTGCCTTCTTTGCCTCAGCCGCAGGCCCGATAGATACCACAAACAGGCCCCTTGCCTGCAAGGAATTCAGCAGCTCTTCCTGTGAAACCCCCTCTGTTGTCTCGTCTTTCAGCTTCCCTGATTTATCTCTCGCCACATACCTGAAAAAAGGCACGACACGCTCCTTGTATGTAAACATATAGTCATTTATTCTGTCTCACGCTTCCCCCGCGACCATGGTGGTGCTCAGCACCTCTTCGATGCTCGTAATCCCTTCTTCTACCTTTTTAATGCCGCTGTCCATCAGGGTCTTGAGCTCCAGCTCACGGACTGCCTTTTTGATCTCGCCAAGGCCAGCGGCCTTTGAAATCAGTTCCCTTAATCTGTCATTTACAAGTATTATCTCGTAAATAGCGACCCTGCCCCTGTAACCTGTATGAGAGCAGTAATCGCAGCCTTTTGGTTTATACAAAAGCTCCTGTTTCATCTTAAAGTCGTTGACCAGTTTAGGCGGCACCTCATAGGCCTCCTTGCATTCAGGGCATAACTTACGAACCAGCCTCTGGGCGCCCACAAGTATCAAAGAAGAACTTATAAGATACGGCTCTATTCCGATATCTATAATCCTGGATATAGCGCTGGGCGCGTCATTGGTATGCAATGTGCTCAGCACCAGATGCCCTGTAAGAGAAGAGCGTATGCATATCTGCGCGGTCTCAAGGTCCCTGACCTCTCCCACCATTATAATATCCGGATCCTGCCTCAAAAAAGACCTCAAGGCGGCAGCAAACGTCAGGCCTATGGCGGGTTTTATCTGGACCTGGTTTATACCTTCAAGCTTGTATTCAACAGGATCTTCTACTGTACAAATATTTTTACGCGGGCTCTTTATCTCGCTCAATGCCGCATAGAGTGTAGTGGTCTTACCGCTCCCGGTCGGCCCTGTAACTAAAATCAGGCCATGCGGGCTGACTATGGCCTTTCTGAAATTCTCGAGCTCCTGCGGTTCAAAACCCAACTGTTCGAGATCCAATGGCGTTGCTGATTTATCCAGTATCCTCATTACCACCTTCTCGCCATATATAGTGGGCACTACTGATACACGGATATCAATGCCCCTCTTCTCCACCTTAACGAGAAACGCCCCATCCTGGGGAAGGCGCTTCTCTGCTATGTCAAGATTGGAAAGTATCTTTACCCTGGAGACAATGGCCGGCAGGAGGTGCCTTGCCGGCGGCGGTATCTCGTAAAGCACGCCGTCTATCCTGTATCTGATATTTATCTTGTTTCTGAACGGCTCTATGTGTATATCACTGACCCTGTCTTTTATGGCCTGCATGAGCAATAGATCCACGAGCTTTACAATAGGCGCCTCTTCTGCCCGCATAATCAACTCATCAAGACTAAGGTCTTCTTTCTCGCTTGCCTTTTCAATCTTAAATTCCTCATTTTCGTATGAATCACTTATTGCATCTTTTAGCAGGTCCTCTTTTCCGTAGAATTCGGTTACGGCCCTCTGGATGTCGGTCTTGGTGGCTATAATAGGGTTTATCTCGCACCCTGTCATATGTCTCAGATTATCTATTGAGATCAGATCCAATGGATCCACGAATGCAACGGTAAGGGAATTCAGGTGTTTTGAAATCGGAATGAGCATGTGTCTCCGAGCATATTCTTCAGGCACCAGCTTTGAAAGTTCCTGGCCCTCTGCCGGCTTCAGGAGACCCTTGCTATACGACACATAAGGGATGGACAGCTGCTTTGCGAGGGCAACCACTATATCCTTTTCTGAGGCAAGGCCAAGATTGACCAGGGTATCGCCCAGCTTGGTCTTTTCTTTCCTCTGCACCTCGATGGCCTTCTGTAATTCTTCGTCTGTAATGATCTTTTCGTTGAGCAGTATCTGTCCTAATTTATCTTTTGACTTCTTCATGTTTTACCCGCCGAGTAGATCCAGCATATTCCTTATCTTTTTTTCCCTTATCACCTTTGGTTTTTCCTGCTCGCGCTCGGAAATATCACCTAACGCGTACGCAGCCTCTTTAACTATATGAGGCGTGATAAATATAAGCAGCTCCCTGTCTGCTTCGTCTTTGGCCTTATAACGAAACGCTGCCCCTAAAAGAGGGATATCACCAAGAAACGGGATCTTCCTTATCGACTCTTCCTTATCCTTTGAAATCAACCCTCCGATTACAACTGTCTCGCCATCACTTACCATAACCTTGACTTGAGCGGTCCGGAAGCTAAGATCGTAAATTGCATCGGTAGTGGTAGCCAGATCTGATAATGCTTTAGTAATTAATTTCGGTTCTATAGTCATTGTGACAAAACCTACTTTGCTTATAGTCGGAGTAACTTTAAGCGACACGCCTGGTCTCTCGTTTTCTGCTGCTCGCTCGAACGTAGTAGTTGATGTAGTCGGGCCGGTCTCAGGGTACGTCCACTCTGTGTTGCTTTGAATAGCGTCGTTGGAATTAATATTAATTTCTGCGGTCTCATTATTCAATGTAAGCACTCTAGGCCTTGCCAGAACCTTTGTATCCTTATCGCTCAATATAGCCTTAATTGTAGCTGTCAAGTTAGTCAAACTAAAAGTCCCTGTTGTAAGGCCTTCACCAACATCCGTATCCTTACTGAATCTTCCTCTCAATGGCCATACAGTATTGGCAGTAGGGCCTACATATTCTGCCATTGTCCCTGTAGATGATCCCCACACTACACCCAGTTTATCAGCAACTGTTGTTGTGGTCTCAATTATCTCTACCTCTATCATGACCTGCTGTGCCTTTACGTCCAGCCTGGCGAGCACGTCTTCTATTATAGCAAACTGGCTCGGCACGTCTTTTATTATAAGGCTGTTGGACCTTTTGTCTGCAACCAACTTGCCTTCTTCGGAAAGGATATTTTGTACCACCGAGATTATCTCAGCCTCTTCTTCCTCTGCATCTTCTTCATCACTAGAGGGCTGTACCAGTTGAGCGTATTTTAACTCGTATATCTTTGTTAATGTCTCAATAGCCGGCTTGCCGGATTCCTTTACTATGAATATCTCACTACCTGACTCCTGCTCATATACAAGATTGTTTGCGTTCATTATATGATTCAGGGCGTCTTCTACTGTTACGTTGTCAAAATAGATAGTAGCTGTCCTGTCCTGCACATTCTGACTCGCGACAAAGTTCAGTCCTGATTGCTGAGAAAATATCTTCAGCAAGTCCTTCAGGTTAGCGTCCTGAAAGTCCATTGAGATCAACCCGCTGGGGGCTGAGCGCGCCTTAACGCTAGCCGCATAGTCTCCATCCGCAGCAATGCAGGGGGATGAAATAAAAAACGCAAACGCGAGAGCAACAAACAACCTAATAGTCTTCATCTTAACCTCCTTTAATGAGCACTTGACCCTTGACATCATATATGTCAAGGGTCAATCTCCTCCGATTAACTTCTATGAAGGTGCGAATTTAATCCGCCTAAGGCGGATAAGTTCGGACACATAATTTATGTTCACTATCGTTCCATAAATTATGTCCTCACTTACTTCGGTCTGACAATAAACTCCCTGCCTTTATATTTTAGAAATATACCTTCTCTGGTTATATCTTTGACCTTGATTGTCCCTGCGGCCTCTCCTTCTCCTACCAATATCTCATCATCTACATCATATACCTTATTATCTATGATCGCCTGCGGCCTTCGGCTGTTCCAGACCATACCCTGAAACACCATTGTAGGCAGAGTAACAACCTCTCCTACTGCCCCTGCCTTACTTTCTTCTTCAAAAGGGCTCTTAAGCGGCACCCTTTCAATGCTGGCGACATAATCTACGCTTTTTTCTTCCTTCGGCACCTTCAATTCCAGTATCTCCACCTCTTTCCACTTCTTATTGAATTCCGTCCTGGAAAAGACCTCGTCGTCCTTTTCCTTTTTCTGAAATTTGCTGCTACCTATAAAGACCGCGACCAGGACAAGGGTGCCTATCGCTATATACTCTATATGCTGTTTTTTTAGACCTGCCTCAGCCATGACCTATTCCTTAAAAATAACTGTGCTTATTACAATATGCGCCTTTGCGTCAAATGACTTAAAGCTTGATGTCTTCTCGTCAAACCCTTCATCCAGATCAAGCCTTTTTATATCAATGCCTTCCACCCTTAAAAACTCCTTATTAGACTCGATGCCGGATATAAACCTGCCAAGATGATCATAGGTGGAGACCGTATCCAGCACCACATATAATTTTGTACATAGATCCCTGTCTTCCGGGGCGCCGGGCTTAATAGACGATATCTCGATACCTTCCTTTGTTGCCATTTCCGATACCTTGCCCAAAAGCCATGAAATGCCTCTGCCCTGTTCCGGTATCCTCTTTTCATACACCTTCAAGTGTTTACCAAGGGCCCTTATCCTTCCAGCAAGGACATTCCTGTCTCTCTCATACAATATACTGGCCCTTAAGGACGTTTTTTTAGACAAAAACGGCATGTAAATAAACAGCACACCTACAAGAAGCGTAACAATGATTATTATTGCGCTTGATATCACAGTTTTATTCGGTTTTTTAAGGGCTGTCTTTTTCATTTTTACGGTCCTATAAACAAGATTTCAAATCTCGCGACCTTTGCGCCGTCTATCTCTGTCTTTTCGACCGATATTATATCCGCGCTGCTCATACCCTTGTTTACGCCAGCGCCTTTTTTTAGATCTATTAAAAAATTATTCACGGTATCCGTCTCGCTCACGCGTTCATCTATGGCGCAATAACCCTTTATATTGAGCTGCCTGGAGACCTTGGAGGCATCCTTCTTGCCCACATTCTCCTCAAAGCTTATTTCAGTAAGCCATATATTATCCGGCAAGAGGTCTGCAAGATCCGTCATCCTGGCCGTCAAATACGTCCTGCTGGATATAATATTTTCCATCAGGAACTTTCTCGCCTCCATCTTGTTTTTTGCCCTTTCCAGCTGCTCTATATCCTTATCTTTTATGCTGATCTGCACCTTTGGCCTCTCGGACATGGTGCGGTCAAACTCCTTTGACAGGGGCGCGATCGTTCTCATGCACACGAGCCTTACTATTATCAACAAAAACACCGCTATAGACGCCTCCATAAACAACATCTTTAGAAATAATTCCTCGCGTTTATGGATCAGCATCTTCTCTTTGTACAGGTTGACGTCTATATAGTGCTCTGATATGCCTCGAAGGGCCAGGCCAAACGCAACAGCAAGCTTCGGAGGAACCACGTCCTTCTTGATCCTGATCCCCCTCAGGGGGTCTCCGACCTCTACGGGTATCTGCAGCTCCTTCCCTACCAATTCATGCCAGTTCTCCAGGGGTATAAGGCTATAGATGATGATCTTATCTATAGACTCGGAAGGGAACTGTTTTTCATAAAAATCAAAGGAAAGCTTTATCTCGGCAAGCAGTTTTTCAAAGATAGGTTCGAAGGGTTTCCCTTCTGCGGCGCCCTCCTCCAGAGGTATGTCCCTGATTATGTAAGGCACGCCGTTTCTTAGTATGTTTATATTGGCCATTTTTGTCTCTATGTTGACAACGGCGGTGTTGATCTTCGGGCTTATCTGCTCGGCTGCGTTCAATGCCCTTATAAGGCTAAAAGGCGCTGTCTCTATCATGACCGGGGTGACGCCGGCCCTCTCAAGCAAGGTTGTAAATTTCTGTATTGAGGTCTGTTTGACTGCAACAAATACCACATCCATGGTGTTAGGCGAGGTCTTGCTCTGGATCACCTGGTAATCCGATGCCACGTCTTCCATGCGAAAAGGTATATAGCGCTTTGCCTCAAAGTTTATAGCTGCTACCCATTCCCGCTTTGGTATCTTTGGCATCTGAAAGTAACGCACCATTGTCTCCTCGCTGGATATGGCAGTGACTACGCTTCCCGGCTTTACATTGTTTTCTTTAAAGACCCTCTGTATGGCATCCACTATATAGTCGTCTCTTGTTTTTTTCACAACATCTTTGCTGGCATTGTTTTCGTCAGCCAGGGCATCCCCTGTTGCCTCAGGGATTATCTCTTCCTTATTAGTATCTTTAGGATATATATATGTCTGGCCGAATTTAACCATCCTGGGGCCCTGCAATGTACCCTTACAGACCACCAGGTCCACGGTCTCATGGCCAATATATAACCCTACTATCTTTTTCCCACTAAAGATGCTGAGAATATTCTTCTTCATAACAACACTGTGCCTTTACTTTGTCTTTGCCTTGGCCTCTATCATATTAGAATCCAGCCACTTATCAATTGACTTCTTATCAAACCTCCAGACATGACCTACCTTGATGCCAGAGATCTTTTTCTGGTGGAGCCAATTGTAAATGGTCTGCTTCTCGAGTTTAAGATATTTGGCCAATTCATCCGTATCCATGAGCCTTGACATCTATAACACCCCCTAATAGAGTTACCTAGAGTTAGGTGGAATCAAATATACCATAAGGAACTTACTTTGTCAAGGTAAGGACGGAAAATAGGCAGGGTTTTACGATTGTAA
>JABMRA010000129.1 GCA_013202925.1 Candidatus Omnitrophota bacterium
ACAAGGTCAGGCCCTGTTTGGCTGTATTTTAATTTTGGCTGGCCATTTATAATCTCATATTCATTTACGGTGTGCGTTGAGGAGTTTTCCCCAAAGATGTTAATACCGGTTGTATTGGTATACCCCTTTGCGCCGTCACCCCTGAAATTACCCAACTCATCATACATATATTCCACATGTGAATTAGTGATTAACGCTCCTCCGAATATAGTGTCACTTACAGTCTCTGTATCAGAAGAGACACGCCTTGGCTGACCTGCTATGGTGTCGTATTCGCTTACAGTCTTGCTCATATAACTTGAACCAAATATATCTTCACCCTCAGTAGTACTTGTCTCAGCTGCATCAATCATAAGATTTGTCTCAGGATCATAGACATAATCAAATCTGGTATGTGTGGAGCTCGTGGAGCTATCTGCATTGACCTGCTCTGTATCTGAGAGCGTATATACGATCTTCAGCTGTCCATTTACCAGTTCATAAAATTGCTCGTTTGTCCCGGTGTGTGTATAAACAGTGTAGCCATTTACATCCTTGGTTTCTCCAGTGACATTTGAAATACCATAGGCTCTGATTATTTTATTGTCCTCGCCATATTCATATGTAAGTGTATTATCATTTACAGAGCTTGTCCCGTCCCTATTAATCTGGTTATCTACTGAATGAGAGGAGAGCATCCTTTCGCCCTCGAATTCAGCGCTCCAGTTACTGATAGTCACGTTGCCATACGCGTCAGTGGTCTCCTGGTGATACCCTGTCAATGTATCGCCTTCATAGGTAGGATTTGACCAGCTACTGCTTGATATAACGCTTCCGGTTGCGTCCTTCAGGACTTCATCATAAATAGAAAGTTTCTTCCCGTCATATCCATTTCTTGTAGTAGACCATTCGCGGACTGTTGTAGCTCCATAAGGATCCGTGATTATCTCTGTGTAACCCAGAAGATACTTGCCTGCATTCGTATCTGAACCCGCCCACCATACTGAGTCACTTGAGTACTTTCCATTACGCCACAGGATCTTGGTAATATTGCCCAGGGGATCTATTATCTCAGAATCATATGACCCCAGAAACCTTTTGGAGTCATAAGACATATTGAAAGTGTTTTTGTAACCTAATAGCTGGCCTAAATTATCGTGGACCGGTTCATTGTAAATAGAAGATGGGAGGCCGTCTTTATAGTTTACGCGCGAACCATCCTTATTGATAACATAGCTAAATTCACCCATTTTAGCGGCGGCATCAAAAGTCAATCCTCTTGCCTTCATAATCTGCTGCTGGAGAGACTGGGCCTCCTGGCCCTTCTCTACCTGGTCCATGTATAGCCCCTTATTAATATTATAATTTATAAAATCTCTCCTATGGCGGTCTTCCTGTATCTGCTGACGCCTCTGCATCTCGTTCATCTGACGCTTGATTATGTCTTTAACAGACTGCATGCGCAAGAACCCAGAGCGCTCCCCGTATTTCTTACGAGGGACCAGCTGTGACCGGAAAGAAATCTCTGTTTCTTCAGAATCCTTGTCTTCTTGAATTTTCTTGGGAAGTATTTTGGAAATGGAACTATCTATTTTTGGCTGGAGTTCTGGGGCACCTGGTGCAGTGGCTCTGGTAGTAACCAAAGGCGAAAAATCCATTGCCCAAGCTATATCATATGTGAGAAAGGCAAACACTACAGTGACAGCGATTACCTTTACCCATTTTTTACCTTGCCAGTCTAACATCGGCCTTGCCCCCTTCAAAAAAATAGCCGAGTTGCTCTATTTTACCCCTTTTTCGGCAACTCGGCTATCCCTGTCAGGATCCGTTGTTTTGCGTCCCATGATTGCTCATGGTTTGCTATTATCGGAGAGGTGTTAAATTTGTTTCAAATACTTTTTAAATATGCTTATCTAACATCAAAAAAAATTATCTTTCCCTTCCTACTATATAGTATATATTATATAACGGGTTTTGTCAATACCAAACTTTTAAAATTTTTTTAAAAAGTCCATTCTGACCCAATTCTTGAAAGCGTTTTCAAAAAGCAGAGACTATGCTATTATGCGCTGGGCCCTTTATCCACCTTGCTGCGTATGTCTAGAAGGACAGATATTACTCCCGACGCTGTAAAGAATATAAAATAGTACACTACGCCCAGTAAAAGGCCTACGAATCCGGTTAATCTTGGGGCCTCAGGGGTTCCTCCGCCTATAAAGATCACTATTGCAGAAATGACTCCTACGACCACTGATACCCAAGCAAGCACCTTGAATATTATTACGCTTATTCCCAAAAACTTGCATGTCTTATCCATTAAATCCCCCTTTCTTTAACTCGTTTTAATTTAAGCTCTTGTATAGATTTTGATACTGTTGTGATACGGTTATGATACGGTTTTTTGACCCCTCGTCCGCCTGAGACGGACTCGGGATCATCCGCCTACGGCGGATGGTAGCCCTAAGGGGATTTGAACCCCTGTCTTCAGATCGAGAATCTGACGTCCTAGGCCGGACTAGACGATAGGGCCCTCCTTAGCCTGCTATATTGAGACAGGCCCTTGATATAATTGTTATCTAATCCAGTTCCTAAACCCTTTTTTGCAACACAAGATTAGTTTAAGTTAAAAAAGACCCGATTAAATTCAACTAATGTATTATTTATTATACATATATTTTCAAAAAAGTCAAGCAAAACATTGACACTTAACTTGTTTACGTGTATTATTTCTCTTAATGGCGACTAAGGTAGGAATTGGCATAAGCACGAAACTTGATTCCTTTATCGCAGGAAAAGAGGCTGCGAGAAGCGCGCTCTACCAAATAGGCAGGCAGGCCCCTGATATTATAATCGTCTTTATATCGCCTATATTTGACCAAGGGGAGACATTAAAAGGCATACGCTCTATTATAAGCGAAGGGCCCCTTGTCGGCTGCAGCGCTGCGGGCAGCATTACAAACCGAGGATCTTTTCGAAATGCCGTAACCGTATGCGCCATAAACTCTGATTCCATAAGGTTCTCTTATGGGATAGGCAATAACGTAAGCAGGAATCCCCGCTCGGCAGGACGTGAGGCTGCCAGGCAATCATCAAAACTAAAGGATATCGCAAGAGAGGTCTATATAATGTTCTCTGACGGACTCTCTGGAAACGGGACAGATATCCTCAGAGGGGCCCAGGAGGTTTTGGGCACTGGTTTTTCTATAATAGGCGGGTCTGCAACTGATGATCTGCGCTTTCAAAAGACATACCAATATCTTAATAATATCTATACGGATTCCTTAGTAGGGCTGCTCGTAAGTGGAAATATAGATATCAGCACTGGAAAGGCCCATGGCTGGCAGCCGATCGGAAGGCCTCATAAAATAACAAGGGCCAAGTCCAATATTATTAAAGAGATCGACCGCAGGAGGGCTGTTGAACTATACGAAGAATATCTGGGGAAGACCTCTGATGAACTAAAGATAGAAGGCATTGCCAAGCTGGGCTCTAACTACCCCCTGGGAATGCGGGTTAAGGGAAAAGAGAGGTATCTCATAAGGGCGCCTCTTCAGATAAAAGACAGCGGCAGCTTGATGTTGAGCGCGGAAATCCCTGAACGCGAGGATATCAATCTGATGATCGGCGATAGGAATCTGGCCCTGGAGGCCACGAAAGCGGCATGCAGAGATGCCTTAACCAGCATCAGGAAATCCAGGATTAAATTTGCCATTGTCTTCAGCGACATAGCCAGGCTTCAACTTCTGAGAAAGGACCCGCAGAGCGAGGCTGAGATAATCAAGGACATGCTCGGCCCAGACGTACCGTTTTTTGGGTGTTACACATGCGGAGAATATGCGCCTGTTGACGGACAGTCATATTTTCACGATCAGGCAATATCTATAACAGTTATATCGGAGTAAGTAATGGACGCGTATACTACTATACTTTTTGTGCTGCTTGTCGCGATACTATCTATCTTGTACTTTTTTGAAAGAAATAGACGCGTGGAATCAGAAGAAAACAATAAAAGATCGCAGGATGTCATAAGGCAGCTTGACGAACAGGCAAAGATAATCATAAAGACCGATCTTGCGCTCAATAAGGTCCAGGAGGAACTGGATAAAAAGATAACCGGGCTATATACGCTGCACGAACTTGGTAAAAAAATAGGCTCTACTTTTAACGTAGAGGACCTGTTTAGCCTGATAAACAAACCCCTTGTTTCCAAGCTGGGTTTCTCAAGGGGCCTGATCATGATAAAGGAAGAGTCTTCGGGCACCATCATGGTAAAGGCATCTATAGCTTATTCTGAAGCTGATATCAAAACAATAGAAAAGGCGCTAAGCAAAGGGTCTGCGGTTTCGTCTCTTTTGAAAAAAAGCGGGTTTTTGCTGGTAAACAGGGATCTGGAAAAGATAGAACACGAGGACCTGCTCTCGGATATATTCAAAACTGAATCCTTCCTGACTGTCCCTATCGTTGCCAAGGACGAGGCTGTTGGTTTTATACTTATGGGTAATATCTCCAGTCACAGCAAGGTAACAGAAGGTGACACAGAGCTATTGTCTATATTGGCCAGCCAGATAGGGACTGCCATTGAAAACACCGGACTCTACACAGAGCTTTTTAACTCCCACCAGGACTTGAACAGGCGCGTAAAAGAAAGGACTCAGGAACTTGCACGGCTCAACGAGGAACTGCGGCGTTTCAATAAAGTAAAATCCGACTTCGTATCTGCGGTATCGCATGAATTAAGGACGCCTCTTACGTCTATAAAAGGCTATGCCTCTATACTTATGACAGGTAAATTGGGGGAGGTCTCGGCACCGCAGAAGGAACGTCTTGAAAAAATAGACAAGCATTCGAATAACCTTACGCGCTTGATAAACAATCTACTGGATATAGCGAGAATAGAATCAGGCAGGGTACAGATGGAGATCAAAGAAATATCCATAAAAGAACTTTTGGATTCTATCATTGACGTCATTACGCCTCAGGTAAAAGAAAAAGGCATCTCTCTCAAGATAAATATAAAGACCAGGGTGGATAAGATCAAGGCCGATCCGGGCCAGCTGGAAAGGGTGTTTCTAAATCTCCTAAGCAATGCCATAAAATTTACACCGGAAAAAGGCAGAGTGACTATACATATAAAAGACGGGCGCGATTCAATAGAGTTCAGCGTGGAAGACACCGGCATAGGCATCCCGAAACAGGACCTGGAAAAGGTGTTTGAGGAATTTTTCAGGTCAGACAATGCACCGGCCCAGAAGATACAGGGTACCGGGCTGGGCCTGTCTCTTGTTAAAAAAATAATAGAGGCCCATAAAGGTATGATATGGGTGGAAAGCGAACTAGGAAAAGGCACAATATTCAGCTTTACCATACCAAAGACTTAATACAGGGGGACCAAATACATGTTGAGAGAAAAGATACTAATAGTGGATGACGATCCTGACATACTGGACGTATTAAAAATAACGCTTGAGGCCGAGGGCTATGAGGTGCTAGAAGGCCACGATGGCCAGGAGGCGCTTGATATCATCAAAAGGACAGTGCCTGACCTGTTGATAACCGACTTCAAGATGCCCAGAAAGAATGGCGACGAGGTCTGCAGGGTTCTTAAGGAAGATATCCTCATTCAGCATATGCCCATCATCATGCTGACAGGCAAGGGCGAGGTCACTGACAAGGTCCATGGTATAAATGCAGGGGCGGACGACTATATGGTAAAGCCCTTTGAGCCCAAGGAACTGGTGGCACGGGTCAAGATGGTGCTGCGCAGGACTGTCAGGGACCTGGACGCCAATCCTCTTACAAGGCTCCCGGGAAACGTCTCCATACTGAATGAATTACAAAAGCGCATAGATGAAAATAAGGTCTTCTCGGTCTGTTATGTCGATCTGGATAAATTCAAGGCGTTCAACGATAAATACGGCTTTGAAAAAGGAGATGAGGTCATAAAAAACACCGCCAGGATCCTGATAGACTCTATACAGAAAAAGGGTACACCGCAGGACTTTATAGGCCATATAGGGGGCGACGATTTTGTTGTCGTGACCCTGCCCGAAAAAACCGGCGACGTGTGCAAAGAGATCATAAAAAAATTCGATTCGATGGTGCCGAAACTATATAATAAAGAAGACAGGGAAAAAGGATATATAATAGGCAAGGACAGGCAGAAAAAGATAAAAAAGATACCGGTCATCTCGGTCTCCATAGGCGTGGTTTCCAACCAGAAGAAAAAGATAAAGCATGTGGGAGAGGTCGGGGAGATAGGCGCGGAGTTAAAGGAATACGCAAAGAGTATAAAAGGAAGTAATTACGTAACAGAACGCAGGAAAATCAAATAACCTTACCAATCCGTCTTCGGAGGATTGGTGCGCGGGACAGGACTTGAACCTGCATAGGATTGCTCCCAACAGCCCCTCAAGCTGCCGTGTCTGCCAATTCCACCACCCGCGCTAAGCTGTATAATCTATAACTATATCTCTTAACGCAAACAAGCCTATTATATAGAATATAACACCAAATATCAAACAAAAAATGCCGACTGGCGGTTATTTTTTGTTTGATGCCGCAAAGACTTTTGCAGCGCAAGAAAATTGGCTAATAAGAGATAAAGTTATATGTAAGA
>JABMRA010000130.1 GCA_013202925.1 Candidatus Omnitrophota bacterium
TCGACATAGCAGGCATAGAGGACAGTATTTTGGAAGACCGGTTTGACTACGCTAAAATAGTAACTATCATAAAGGATTCCAAGAAGGGTTTCAAAGAACCTGAGTTCAGGGAAACAACAATGACGCTTTAAGTGAGGTCATCCCCGTCGCTTTGCTTCGCAAAGCGACGCAGCGGGGATAAGTTCACAGACGGCCTAGCGGCCTATAATTTACGTCGCTACGCTCCGTAAATTATCTGCTCATTTAAGGGAGGATCATGTCGAAGATAATCGCATCAGCTGCTATAAGAGGCGCCAATGAGATCTACAAACAGGCTGGGGGGTTTTTAAACAAGGCCTCTGGTGAAAAAGGAGATTCCTGTGCCATTGGTTTTCCGGAGACAGCTTTTTATTTACCTATGGCATACGCGCTTCTGGGAAAAGAGGTAAGGGATCTGAAAGGCGCAAGAGAGATCCTGGAATTCGCAAAGACGCTTCTTCATGAGGAACCGTCAGGGAAAATATGGCTTCCTTACCTGGGCGATACGCTTGATTGTGGGATAGCGGCCCTGTTATGTGAAGAAATAATAATGGTGCTTAGGTATCTTTATGGCCAGGAGCCACAGAAGGACTGCAATGGTTTTTTCTCAGATACAATACTTCGCACGCTCGGCATACAGCTCGTGGACGGCAGGATGCCTGGTTTCGCGGCAATACTCGGCGCCGCGCCGGACAACAAGACCGCTGTTCACATCGTGCGCGAGCTTCAAAAACGCAGCATCATGACATTTGTCGGCAGCAATGTCAACGGCCGCAGCATAATCGACCAGCTTATCGAGGAAAAGGTGGAGATGGGCTGGGATACCTATATAGTGCCTTACGGCAGGGATACATTGAGCGGGATATATCCTCTGAACTGGGCGATCAGGGGCGCGCTTACATTTGGCGGACACAAAAAAGGCGAGGCGCTCAAGAATCTCATGTATTGCAAAAACAGGGTCTTTGCCTTTGGCATGGTGCTGGGCGAACTGGATGATATTAAATATGCGACAGGCGCAGGCGCGATAAACATGGGGTTTCCTATCATCGCGGACACAAAAGGCCCTGAGATACGGCCGACAGGCATCTGTACATACGAACATGTGATAAGGGAATTGGACCACAAAAAAATCGTGCCCGCGGCAATCGAACTGAGGGGTATAAAACTGAAGATCTCAGAGGTACCGATACCGGTCTCGTATTCTCCGGCGTTTGAAGGCGAGAGGGTAAGGCGCGAGCAGATGTTCGCGCAGTTCGGAGGTAAATACTCGGACGCGTTTGAATACGTAAAAATGGTTGATGCGGAAAAAGTAGAGGACGGAAAGATAGAGGTGGTAGGCCCTGATATCGACGGGATAAAAGAAGGCGGCGCGGTGCCTTTGGGGATCTTTGTAGAGGTCGCGGGCAGAAAGATGCAGAAGGACTTTGAACCTATCCTGGAACGTCAGATACACAGTTTCCTGAATGAGGCAATGGGCATATTCCACATGGGGCAGCGCGACATGTGCTGGATAAGGATCTCAAAGGACGCAAAAAATAAAGGCCTGAAACTCAAACATTTTGGCGTAATAATCCACGCGCGTTTCCATGATGTGTTCAGTGCCATCGCCGACAAGGTGCAGGTGACGATCTATACCAAACAGGCGGATATAGAGCGCCTGGTAAAAGAGGCGCAGAAATCATACGACGAAAGGGACGAGCGCGTCGCCGGCATGACAGACGAGAGCGTTGACCTTTTCTGGACGTGCACGCTCTGCCAGAGCTTTGCGCCGAATCACGTGTGCATAGTAAAGCCCGAGAGGATCGGGCTGTGCGGGGCATACAACTGGCTCGATGCAAAGGCATCCAATGAATTGAACCCGGCAGGCCCGAATCAGCCTGTGAAAAAAGGCCAGTGCCTTGACCCTGCAAAAGGCGAATGGACCGGCGTAAACGAGGCAGTGCAACAGAAGTCCAATAGGACACTCGAGCGCTTCTGCGGATATTCCATAATGGACGCGCCCGAGACGAGCTGCGGCTGTTTTGAATGTATAATCGCTATATTGCCGGAGGCAAACGGTTTTATGCTAGTGAATAGAGAGTATGCGGGCGCCACGCCCGCAGGCATGGGTTTTTCTACCCTGGCAGGTACGATCGGCGGCGGACAGCAGACACCCGGATTCATGGGCATAGGCCGGCTTTACATCGTGAGCAAAAAATTTATCGCCGCGGAAGGTGGGCTCAAGAGGATCGTATGGATGACCAAGGAATTAAAAGAGGCCCTGGCTGACAAGATAAAGGAAAGAAGCAAGGAATTAGGGGTCCATGATTTAATAGATAAGATAGCGGATGAGACCGTGGCGACAAGCTTAGAAGAGTTGTTGCCTTATCTGGAAAAGGTCGCTCACCCGGCCCTGACCATGGAAGCAGTAATGTAAGTGAGGACGCGATTTATGGAGCGAGTGAAAACGAGCGAACATAAATCGCTGTCCGAACTTATCCCCCCTGCATTCTTGCCCCCTGAAATCTGAAAGATTTCGGGGACTAAGTCCCTGAAATTGCTTCGCAATTTCTAGGGGCAGAATGCAAGAAGGGGGGATTAA
>JABMRA010000131.1 GCA_013202925.1 Candidatus Omnitrophota bacterium
GCTCAATAAAAAACCCCGTCCGCCTGAGGCGGACAGGGTTTTTAGGGTGTACCTAAATAGGACGTCTGGTGTTGCTATTACGCTTTTACTTCGCCCTTTGCAATGGCGTCCCTTAGCTTATCCAGGTCTCCTTTAAGCCCTACGTATTTCTGATTACTAAACATCTCTCCAAACTGTATCGCTGCTACTGACTCAGGCGCTACAACTTCAATGCGTATCTCTCCTGCTTCTACTTTTGCTTGAAGTCCAGGGATTAAATTTAGTTCGCTGCCAGTCGCATTGATTATAACCGCTATTTGATTATCTCGTAATTCTTCCACTATGTTTAGCAATACCTGGCCTTGATTCTGTGCAAAGTCGCTCTCGAAAGCCACTATGTTAACCGCTGCATTGTTTTTAAGATTGTGCTTTGCAACAATCGCTGTCAACTCATCCAGTTGCGGCTCATCCAGGTCAGTTAAATTAAATCTTCTAAGCCCTAACGACCTATCTGTCCCTGCTTCTTTTCTAGGTATTAACGCCTCTGCTTCTTCGTTAATGGCATCTAATACATCATGATTTATGCCTGCTTCGACATGAATCTTGCCATCGGGCCCTTGTTCTGTTATTCCTACCCTTAACATGCTGGCTGTCTCGCGACCTATAGTTCTGTCTGAGTAAGCCTTGCTAGTCGCAGGATTGATCCCGCTATTATCTTGAAAGTCCTTCTCTGAAACAGCATTACCTTCGTATATGCCCTGAGCTATCAAATACTCTGCACCATCATAAATAGAGCCTTTTCTGCCAGCATCGTCTATCCTTTTCTCGGCTTCTGTTGCCGATGGAGCCGCCTCAGGACCATCCTGCCGATCAGCTGCATATCCAGAATCCAGGCCCACAAAAAAGCTAAATAACGCTGCGATTACTAATACTGATAATACTCTTTTTATACTCATCTCTTCCCTCCTTTTAGTTCCGGTATCCAGTCCATTTTTAACGCCCATCTATATAGCGCCTCGCTTGTTTCAGTTGTAACCTTGGGGCTTACAACTATGTATGAATAGCCTGCATCAGCTAGTAATCTAGTTAAAGTTGGCGTATGAAACCCGCCGGCCACAAGGGCAGCCAAATCCGCCCTCTCGTTGTTCATATGCTCTCCGGTCCTTTCCAGAAACACCTTTTCTCTGTCCGATGCCAACTTATAAAACTTTTTTATCTTTGGGAGGTTTTCGCTTACAATGTAAGCATTGGCCGGTATATCCAGATAAAGACCTAATTCCTGCGATTTTTCTTTTAGAAACCCTGCCCAGAATGCAGGATCGAAATCTTCGCCGTTATCCACGAAATAATTATACTCCTCGGGCACGACCTTTATCCTGAGGAGATTTTTCATGATCGACAGTGCCTTTGAAATTCTAATCAGTCTCTTTTGGTCATACGTTGTTGCCAGTACATCCTGAACAACATCTTCCAGCAAGGGCTCTTCTTTAAATAAGCTATTGATATTCAAGTCTCTTGTTGCCTCTAGATATTCATTGTAAAGTCCCATCTCTTCGTCTGATGCGCTGCCATCCCTGACCTTTACTAAATCAATTTTCTTCTCAATCTCGCTTGCCTTAATCAGATTCTGGAAATTCGGGAAGGTATATAAAGGAATCCCCTGCTCCCCTGCCTTGTCGTAGAGAAATTCATAATACTCGAGGAGATCCATTTTTTCGTTATCGTAATCCTTCTTTTTGTTATCGACTTCGAGTAAGTCATCGTTGTATATTTTGGGTTTAATTGCATCTCCAGCAGCAATGAGCATGATAACGTATTCGCCGGCAGCATCCTTAAACTTATCTATCTCCCACAGGGCGCTTATATTGTTATCATAAAGTTCTTTGTCTTCTAAGCCCTGAATAGTTATCGGGTAATCAGAGCCCAAATCTAAATAGTTGACTCCTGTAATATAGCCATCTCTCAGCAATTCATCTGCTACTTCTTTTCTCTCTTCTACCGGGAGCCGAGGCCTTAAATATTTAAAATCCCTGTCCGTAAGTTTGCTTTCTTTTAGGATCAGATTTAAATCATAATCGTTTATCAGGGATTCAAGGATATTAGCTTCGTTGATCTGCGCCTCATAGTTACAATGCGCGTCCTGGATGTGGACTATGAGCCTGCCGTTTGTGCCGCGGTGGGTCTCTATTACGGTGCCATATTGTTCAGGGATTTCGATTGTCTGGGGGTCGAGCTCTGATTCGGATGTCGTGCTGGCGGGTGTTTGAGTTTCTGTTACGCTTTTCTGCCGCTTCTGCCAGAAAGACCTGTCTTCTGCGGCAAAACATGATTCAGGCAGAATAATAGCGCTTACAAAAATTACCAAAAAAAATAGATTTTTCATATCACTCCTTTTTTAGCGAGTTAAGACAAATTTTAAACTTTTATAATCATTATAATTATACCACACCCTCTCTATGCCGTCAAGCAAAATATTTTACACGGCTATTTGTCGAGGATGATTTCGCACTTGGGGATGGAGTTGAGGAACTGGCGGCCGTAGGATCTGTTGATTATGCGGCTGTCGAGGACAGCGATGATGCCTGTGTCCTTTCGGCTCCTGATGAGCCGGCCAAAACCCTGTTTAAAACGCAATACTGCCTCGGGAAGGCTGTACTCCAAAAACGCGTCTCCGCCCCTCTTTTCTATCTCTCCGACCCTTGCCTCTATTACAGGGTGGTCCGGGACTGAGAACGGCAGTTTTGTTATTATTACGTTTGAGAGGGCCTTTCCCTGGACATCTATGCCCTGCCAGAAACTGTCAACGCCAAAGAGCACAGAGCCGACCTCTTTTCTGAATCGCGAAAGCATCTTGCTTCTTCCTATGCCAGCGCCCTGCCTGAGGACATTGAAGCCCTTCTCGTTCAGATAATCCTCGAGCTCTCCATAGACAAAATTCATCATGGAGTAGCTCGTGAACAACACAAACGCGCTGCCTTTGGTGAGGCCGATGTAATGCTTGACCTTTTCCGCGACTGCGTGGCCGTATTCAATGATACTGCTCGGCCTTGGCATGTTTTTGGCAATGTACATCCTGACCTGGTTTTTATAGTCAAATGAGGAGCCGAGCTGCAGGTCCTTTGAATCACCCACCCCTACCCTGTCCTTGAAGTATTTGAACGAGCCATTGTCAATGGATAATGTTGCGCTGGTCAGGATAATCGGTTTATGGCTGGAAAAGATCTCTTCCCTTAGAATGCTCGCTATGCTTATGGGCGCGGCATTGATAGAGACCTTGTTTGTGCGTTTATTTTTCGAGCACTCCACCCAGTAGACGTAATTCTCCAGGGCCTGGCTCAGGATGACCTCGAGCGAACTATTAAGGGCATTGACCTTCCTGATGTACGCAGTTATTTCCAGCTCGTCCTCTTTGTTTCTGGCCTGTTTTTTGGCTGTTGTCAGCGACTCTACGAGCTTGGAAAGCGGGATGGCCAGGTCATTTGCCACAAAATCCGGCCGCCTTATCCTCATCGAATCCGCCTCGCCGTTTAATTTCCTGGCCTCGAAATATTCCTTTACGCCCTTGAAGAACCCCTCAGAGCGTTTGCGTATGAGCTCCACCCATTCCATGCTCTCCTGGTCGCCGACGGTAAGTAAAAACCCTTTTTGTTTTTTCGGGTTGAACAAAAGCTCCATTATATAGCGGATGCCTGAGTTGCTGACGCTGGCGCCCAGGTGCTCTGTTGCCACGCCTTCTATGCTGTGCGCCTCGTCGAATACCAGCACGTCGTAGTCGGGGAATACGCTCTTCTGCTCATCTTTCATTGCCAGGTTTGAGAAAAACAAATGGTGGTTTACGACCAGCATCCTGGCCCCGTGTATCTTTTCCCTGGCCTTTTGTAAATGGCATTGCTTGTAGTAAGGGCATTTTTTTCCGAGGCAGCTTTCCGAATTTGCCGATACCATGTCCCAGACCCTGGCCTCAGGCGCCTCTGCCATGTCGTAGAGCGAACCGTCCGGCGTCCTGTACGACCACGCCACGATCTTTGCGAACTGCTGCATCTCGTATTCGTCGGCAAAGAGGTCTCTTTGCTTGAAATTTGAGCGATTGAGCCGTCTCATGCAGATGTAGTTGTGCCGGCCTTTGACAAGCACTGCCTTGAAATCCATGCCCAATGCCTTTTCCAGGAATGGGATGTCCTTGTGGACGATCTGCTCCTGAAGACTTATTGTATTTGTGGAGATGACCGCGAGGGTTTCGCTTTTTAAGACATGCTGGGCGACTGGGATCAGGTAGGAAAAGCTCTTGCCAACGCCTGTGCCTGCTTCGACCACGAGGGTCTCTGAGTCACGGATCGCTCCGGCCACGACTGCCGCCATCTCTGCCTGCTCCGGCCTCTCTTCATAATTCGGCATTGCCATGGCAATAGGCCCGGTGCGCTCAAATATACCTGTTATCGAGTCTTCCATATAAAAATTTGTGGTGCTGGAGGCGATTGGCGGTCAGCGCCTCTTGAATAGTGAGATCCTCTTCTCTTCGCCGTCCTGGAGGCGTTTTATGTTGGAGCGGTGTTTGTAGGCGATCACAAGGCAGAGGATGCTCATAAAAATGACTATTTCTGTCGGTTCGCTGAACACCAGCGCGAATAAAGGTACTGCTATAGACGCGATAATAGAGGCCAGGGATATGTAGCCCGTGACGGAAAATACTATGGTCCACACCAGGAAGCCCAGCCAGAATACCTTAGGGATCAGGCCTATTACAACGCCCGCGCTTGTGGCAACACCCTTGCCTCCCCTGAATTTTAAAAACACGGTCCAGTTGTGGCCTGCTATTACAGCCAGGCCCGCAAGCACCCTGTAGAGTTCAGGACGCGCTGCAGGCGAGATGTACAGAAAAAAACTCGCGATATAAGTGGCGCACACGAATCCTTTTAGTGCGTCTATCGCAAGGACCAGTATCCCGGGCAGCCTGCCCATGACCCTGAAAACGTTTGTCGCGCCCAAATTGCCGCTGCCGAACTCTCTTATGTCAACGCCTTTTAAGGCGCGGCCGAATATGTAGCCGGTCGGGATCGAGCCGATCAGATACGCAGCAACAAGCCCTAAGAATAATATGAGATTTGGCATGATTCGGTCCTCGGAAAACCTGCGCCCTTACGCCTGCTGGTCCTCGCTTAAATGTTTTGAGCCGCGCCAGATATAATCCACTCCGGAAAGGATGGTAAAGAAGATCGCGGGATATAGAAAAAATTTATTGAACTTAAATACTGTGAGCATCGCTAATATGGCGATCATCTGGAAAAAGGTCGTGACCTTGCCGAGCCAGCTGGGTTTTATTTTTATGCTGCCCTTAAGAAAATATATTATCGATGATCCCAGGACGATGATGATGTCGCGTGTGATCACTATTAAGACCGCCCATGCGGGGATGCGCAGGTCCTGCGGGATGCCTTTTACAACGGACAATGATATGAACGCGGTCGCAATAAGGAGCTTGTCCGCTATTGGGTCCAGGACAATACCTAGTTCTGTTATCTGGCTGCGGCTGCGCGCGATGCCTCCGTCAATAGCATCGCTCAGGCTGGCTATTGCAAATATGACCAGCGCGACAAAGCCGAGATACGGCCTCTCCGGCCCGTAATATAAAACGCTCGCTACGAAAAACGGGATCAGGAGTATACGAAATAAGGTGATTTTATTGGCGAGGTTCATGTTTAGCCTTAAGTTATAAGTTTTAAGCTGTAAGCATATGGCCCTACATTTTAAGATTCGACATAAGGCTTATAACTTAAAACTTACAGCTTATAGCTATTTATTGCCAAACTTCCTTCAGGTATTTTGGTATGCCTGAGGCCTCTTTGGGGCCCACGAGCACGCTCCAGCCCGACGCATCCTCAAGCTTGCCGCTTAATACAGATACGTACCCGGGGATGATTATCTTTTTATGCGAGACCGCCTTTTCCGCGTCGAACTTTTTCATGGTCTCGGTGATCGTCTCAGGCGTGAACTTTTCCGCTGCCCATGCTGTAAGCACGCTCATGCCCTCTGAGTCCGCGACCAGGAGATACGTCGGGATCTTGCTGGCCTCTATCTCGGGAGTTACAGTATAAAACGTGAGAGAAAAATTCGTGGTCACGAGGAGAGGTGATTTTTCGTCGACCGGGCCGAACGAGTACAGTTTTGGTTCGACCGTGACCGGCTTTTGAGGGTCTGTGTAGATATTCTGGCGAAGCGTGATTATCGGCAGCAAGACGTCTCTCTCCAGGGAGTCGAGCACTATCAAGCCTGTATATTTCGCAATAAACGTACACGCCTTCTGTACCACGCGGTATTTATCATTGTCTCTCGCAAATGAAATGATCGGATAACCAAGCGTCCTGTAATTCTTCTTCAGGCCCAATCTCCTGATCTGCGTAAATGCGTTCAGCGCCTGGTTCAATGTGGCCGGACCAGGATCAAGTACCAGTTCTTCAATGCCCGAGGAAGCCGCTTCTTTCGCGATCTTGTCAAGTTCGTCCAGTCCGCTGGCCTTTAACGCAAGCGGTACTTTATAGGTCTTGGCAACTTGGCACATCTCTTTCAGGTTAGCGCTCGTTGCCGCGCATATCAAAGGTTTTTTGTCAGCGCATTTTTTCAGGGCCTCCTCTATCGCCTTTGCATCTTCGCTTACCAAAATAAGCGCCTTCCTGGATACTGCCATGATCTTATCCAACGCTGAAATAAATTTTTCAACAGACGAAGAACTGTTTACAAGCGCTATCATGTCAATCACGATATGCTGGCCGACCCTTTCAAAACTCGCATCCTCTATTGACCTGATCCTCGCCGTCAAATCGCCCTCCGCGAGGGTATCCTCTACAGTCACCGCGATCGCGGCCTGGTGATAAAATGTCTTTTCATGCCTGAAGAGTACTGTCTCGCCGCCTGTCTCTATTTTATTGTCACCGCTGCCAAAGGCCACTGTTGCAATCGGAGGACGCGAGGCCGCGGCAAGCGCCTTTTTTGCATCTTCTGTTATGTCAGGGCAATTGCTCAGCAAAGCCTTTTTCATTGCCAGCTTCATTGCAAACGCAAGGCACGTTGGCGAACCGCATTTCTTGCAGTTGGTTTTCGGTAGTAATCTGTATATGTCCAAGCCTGTTAAAGCCATTGTCCTCCCCCTCAAATGAGCCCCCGCTGATTCGTTTTGCATTCGCAAAAGCGAATCAAAACGGCGGGGGCGAATTTGCCCTCACTTATTTTTTCTTATTTTCTATATCGCGGATTTTGTCCCGGAGCCGGGCCGCTTCCTCAAATTCCTCCAGCTGTATTGTCTTATGCAATTTTTCCTTCAAATCCTGCAATTCGTTTTTGCCCTTAACTGTCTTGGGTACCCTTGGCGCCTTTCTGTCCGGCGATTTTCCGCAATGCTGCGTAGAGCCGTGTATCCTTTTTAAAAGCGGCAGCAGCGCCTCTTTGAATGCCGAATAACATTCACCGCAGCCAAGACGGCCTACTTTTTTAAAATCCTCATAGGTCAGGCCGCACCTTGGACATTTGATCTTTTCCTCTTTCTTCGTGGTAGTGAACTCTCCGCCCAGATCAGCAAGACCAGCCAGTAGATCAGCCAGGCCAAAATGACTCTCCATCTGAGCGCTCTTCTTCTGAGCGCACTCCTCGCACAGATGCAGCTCTGTCATCTTGTCATCTATTATCTCTGTCAGATGCACTGTTGCCGGATTTTTAGCACAAATATTGCATAGCATCCTATAGCCCTCCGTATAATGTTCAGAAGACAGAAGTCGGAAGTCAGAGGCCAGAGGACAGAAGACAGAGGACAGATTTTTCTGACTTCTGATTTCTGATTTCTGACTTCTGGCCTCTGATTTCTGTAATCTTAATATTTCACTCCGTCTTTTTTCGTCAATTTCCTGAATTCCTTCATCAGTTCCAACGTTATCCTGCCTGGCCTTCCTGTTCCGACGACACGCTTCTCAATGCTGATAACAGGGACGATCTCAGCTGCTGTGCCTGTTAAAAAGCATTCGTCGGAGGTGTAGAGATTATGCCTGGTAAGCACCTCTTCTTTGACATCAATGCCCATTCCCTTCCCGATATCCATCACTGCCGCACGGGTAATGCCTTTTAAGATACCCAGGTATGCCGGCGGCGTAATCAAAGAATTGCCCTTCACGACAAAGATGTTATCGCCTGTGCACTCTGCCACATAACCGGAGGCAGTAAACATAAGCGCTTCTTCGTATCCGACGTTTATGGCCTCTATCTTTGCCAGGATATTATTCAGGTAATTCATGGATTTTATCTGCGGATTCAATGCCTCGGGTATATTTCGGGGTGTTGGCACTGTGATCAGCTTCAATCCCTCTCTGTATAATTTTTCCGGGTAAAGCTGTATCTTATCCGTAATAATGATGATCGAGGCATCCTTGCATTTCCTGGGATCAAGGCCCAGATCTCCGATGCCCCGTGTAGTAATAAGTCTGATGTAGGCGTCGTCCATTTCATTTAATTTCAATGTATCAATGACTGCCTTTGTCATTTCATCCTTGGAAATGTTTATCTTCAGCATAATACCGTGGGCAGACTCGTAGAGCCTGTCGATGTGTTCCTTTAGCTTGAAGACCAGTCTCTTATACGAACGGATGCCCTCAAACACACCGTCCCCGTATAGAAGCCCATGGTCAAAAACAGAGATCTTTGCATCCTTTTTATCAAAATACTCACCGTTGATATAAACCTTTTGACCCATGATCCGCCTCCCAATTATTTAACAGCTATAAGCCTTAAGCTATAAGAATTAAGCTTTTTTAATTTTTTGCTTTTATCTTATCGCTTACGGCTTAAAGCTTATGGCTCTCCAACCTTGAGCCCTTAAATTAGTCTCCCATCTTTCATTTCTACCATCTTGGCTGCCCTTTTGGCAATGCCCTTGTCATGCGTGACAAGGACGATCGTAGTACGATGTTCCTTGTTCAGCCCAAATAAAATATCCAGTATCTCTTCTCCCATCTTTGAATCCAGATTCCCCGTGGGCTCATCGCATAAAAGGACCTCAGGGTTGTTTATAATGGCTCGCGCAATCGCCACTCTCTGCTGCTCTCCGCCTGAAAGCTCACCTGGCCTGTGACGCAGCCTCTCTCCAAGGCCAAGTTCTTGCAACAAGCTTTCTGTCTTTCGGCGAATCTCGTAACCCGTAACCCGTAACCCGTAACCCGCTATCAATGCCGGCATCATGGCATTTTCCAGCGCGGTAAATTCCGGCAAGAGATGATAAAACTGAAACACGAAACCTATCTTTTGATTCCTGTGGCGCGCCCTGTCATTCTCAGACAACGCGTAAAAGTCCGAATCGTCCAA
>JABMRA010000020.1 GCA_013202925.1 Candidatus Omnitrophota bacterium
CCCACCTCCGGCACCATGGTTTGTGAATGGGAGTCGAATGGAGTCCGCTGCATGCGACGAAAAGGAGCATGCGTTTAGCGGACGGATGGCCGACCCGCCTGCGGCGGACTTAATGGTGCCTCAGGATCAAAATTTACTTCGTAAATTTTGGGGCTGTAGTGAAGCGGGATCACGCGACAATGGCATTGTCGAGTCACGGGTTCGATTCCCGTCAGCTCCACCAATTTTGCCAAAGGCAAAATTGATCCTGAGCAAGTATAAAATCCGATGAATAAGAGGATTTTATGCGAAGCGAAGGACCTACTAAGATAAACGCATCAAATTGTATAATCTATGAAAGAGCAATTTTATCCATTCAAGAAGATCGAGAAGAAATGGCAGAAGAAATGGGCGGCAGAGCGTCTTTTTAAGATGGACCCTGCTTCATCGCAGCCAAAGTTTTACTGCCTGATGATGTTTCCTTATCCTTCCTCAGCGCTTCATGTCGGCCACGGCAGGAACTATATTATTGGCGACGTGGTAGCCCGCTATAAAATCATGCGAAGATTTAATATACTGGCGCCCATGGGTTGGGACGCATTCGGCCTGCCCGCTGAAAACGCCGCAATAAAAAGCGGCATACACCCAAAGACTTCCACATTGAATAATATAAAGACAATGAAACGCCAGCTCAATTCCTGGGGCGTTGGATATGACTGGGATAGGGAGATCGCCTCCTGCATGCCTGATTACTACAAATGGACTCAATGGATATTCCTCGAGCTTTATAAAAAAGGCCTGGCCTACAAGAAAAAGGCCTCTGTAAACTGGTGTCCGTCCTGCCAGACAGTACTTGCGAATGAGCAGGTCGTAGACGGTGCTTGTGAAAGATGCTCTACGCAGGTTGAATTGCGCAGTCTCGAGCAGTGGTTTTTTAAAATAACTGATTATGCGCAGAAACTCCTGGATGATCTGGCATTGCTGGAGGATTGGCCTGAGCGCGTCAGGCTGATGCAGAAAAACTGGATCGGCAGGAGCGAAGGCGTGGAGATAGATTTTAAGATCGCGGACACCGACATTATCTTACCCTGTTTCACAACAAGGGTGGATACGATCTATGGAGCCACCTATATGGTGCTTGCCGTAGAACATCCATTGATCGAGGATTTGATAAAAGGCGCGAAAAACGAAAAAGAGATAAAAAAATTCATTAACGAGGTCAAAAAAGAAAGCCTTGTCGAAAGGGTCTCTGCGGATGTTGAGAAAAAAGGGATATTTACGGGCAGATACGTTATAAATCCCGTCAACAATAAAAAGATACCGCTCTGGATTGCAAATTACATCCTGATGGAATACGGCACAGGCGCAGTAATGGCAGTGCCTGCGCACGACCAGAGGGACTTTGACTTTGCGAAGAAGTATGATCTGTCGATAGAGGTCGTAATAGATGATCCAAAAGAGCAGCTCGACGGCAAAAACATGAAAGAGGCGTATATCGAAGAAGGCCAAATGGTGAATTCCGGAAAGTTTAACGGGATCCCGAGCCTCGATGCAATGGAAAAGATCGCAGATTATATGGAGCAGGAGAAGATCGGCAGAAGAAAAATCCACTATAAATTACGGGACTGGCTTATTTCCAGGCAAAGGTACTGGGGCGCGCCTATCCCCATTGTCTATTGCGATGCATGCGGCATCCAGCCAGTAAATGAAAAGGACCTGCCGGTCCTCCTGCCTGAAAAAATTAAATTCAAGCCCCACGGCGAGTCCCCCCTGAAGGATGTCAAAGATTTTGTCGAGACAAAATGCCCCAGGTGCAATAAAAAGGCAAGGCGCGAGATAGACACAATGGATACCTTTGTGGATTCAAGCTGGTATTTTTTGAGATATCTCTCGCCAAAGGACGATAAAAGGCCCTTTGACAAAGATATAGTAAATAAATGGCTGCCTGTGGATCAGTATATCGGAGGCGTGGAGCACGCGATCCTGCACCTTATGTACTCGAGGTTTATTGTAAAGGTGCTTCACGATATGGGCCACGTGGGATTCAAGGAGCCTTTTGCAAAACTTTTTACCCAGGGCATGATCGTAAAGGACGGGGCAAAGATGTCCAAATCAAAAGGCAATGTCGTAAGCCCGGACAAACTCATTGATAAATACGGCGCAGATACAGTCAGGTCTTACACGTTGTTTATCGGCCCGCCTGAAAAGGACGCTGAATGGAATGACCGCGGTGTAGAAGGGGCGTGGAGGTTTTTGAACAGGGTGTGGAGGCTTGTTGAACAAGCGACAAGCGACCCCTCGACCTTGCTCGGGGCAGGCAAGCGACAGGGGGCAGGGGAAAACCCCTCAGACAGATCTCTTAGGCGCAGGACGCACCTCACGATCAAAAAAGTCACAGAAGACATGGAAGGCAGCTTTCATTTCAATACGGCGCTAAGCGCAATAATGGAACTCGTGAACGAGATTTACAAAGTTAGCGACAGGCGACCCCTCGACCTTGCTCGGGGCAGGCAAGCGACAGGCGACAAGGATTTTAAAGAGGCTATAGAGTCAGTAATAATTTTACTTGCGCCTTTTGTCCCGCACATTGCTGAGGAGATGTGGGAGAGGTCAGGCAATAAAAAGAGTGTATTTAAGGCGGAGTGGCCCAAGCATGACGAAAAGGCCATTATCCAGGAAAAGGTCACAATGGTCATCCAGATAAATGGCAGGGTAAGGTCTAAGATAGAAATTTCCTCAGGCGCGACAGAGGACGAAGTGAAAAAGGCAGTGCTCGAAAATCCAGTAGTCAATAAATGGACAGGCGGTAAAACTCCTAAGAAATTCATCATCGTAAAGGGCCGTCTTGTAAACCTTGTAATATGAATATGCTGAGAAAATTGATTCTTGTTATGATTTATGTATTGTTGGCGTGGGGTGCCGATGCCTTTGCGGACAGTGTCTATCTGAAGAACGGCAACAAGATATCCGGCATTATAACCAAAGAGAGCGAGGATTCCGTAGAGGTAAAGATCAATATAGGCGCGACAGTTACTTTTTCCAAACAGGACGTGGATAGGATAGAGAGGGCATCTGATGACAAGCATGCTAAAATACAGGATGCCTGGGAGACAGAGAAGTCCAAGAGGGAAGTAGAGGAAATAACAAAGGATGTCTTTGTAGAGGGACAGGTAGAAAAAGGTCTTGTGGAATATAAAGGCGAATGGATCATGCCTGAGGAAAAAGAAAGGCTGCAGGCGGCGAGCATAGCCAAAGGTTTTGACAAGGGCTACAAAGAGGCGAGGTTTTCGAACAGAAAAGATAAAACAAAGAGATCGGATTTTGCAAAGCAACTGCTCGATAAGGGAAACTGGTTTGTTAAAGAGACGGAAAACTTTTCAATATTCTACAGAGACCTTTCCCAGGCAAAGATAGTAAGCGATAAGGCAGAGTATTATTTTGAAAAGATAGCGTATGACTTTGGCTACGAGGCAGAGATAAAATGGGATAAAAAATGCCAGGTATATATCGTGGAGAACGTTGATAAATGGAAGGGTTTTTTGAAGGACGTGGGATTTAATCCAGCGCTTGTAGGCGGGTTCGTACCAAATTATGGCGAGAGGGAGATGTTTTTGTGTACCTTATCAGAGGCATACCTTGCTGTCACGTTTCCTCATGAGTTGACGCACCTTATTTTCAGTGATATAGCCGGCAAGAGTACAATACCTCTGTGGCTGAACGAGGGCCTGGCAAATTACGAGGCGAGCGTAACCAGCCTATCAAACAAACTTCTCATAAAATACATAAAGCAGGGCAAACATATACTCCTGGGAGACCTCCTTCGCATGGCCAGATATCCTGACGGCAAAGAGATGAGAGAGCTTTTTTACGCCCAGTCAGAAAAGATGGTGGAATTTCTCATTACGCAGCACGGAAGGAAAAAATTCAGAAAGTTTTGCGACCTTATATTAAAAGACCGTTCTTTCAGGGATGCCCTTTTTGGCGCCTATAAAGGAGCATTCGAGGACATAGAGGATTTTAATATAAAGCTGGTGGAGTATATCGTAAAATAATCGCGGAACTACGCGGAACGTAACGCGGAACTACGCAGAAGGAGATGGTTAGAAATGAAAAAAATATTGCTCTCTATTTTAGTTATATTGGTATTTTCTGGTTGTGCGGAGATACAGACGCCCACGCCTAAGTATGCCTTGACGCACCCCCTTAGTACAAAGACAATGGTGACTCAGGGCACGCCTAAGGGCGAGGTCATTGAAAAATGGGGCGAGCCGGACAAGATAATCGAAATGGGCGAGGATGACATGGGCATCAAGAAAGAGGCATGGATATACGAGGCCTGGTTTCAGAACGCGCCGCTTGATTACAGGCATTTCTCAAGAAAGAAGAAAATATATTTCACAGGCGATTACGTAACGGGATTTGAAGACATAGAGGATGAAGGCGAAGGGAGAGAAGAATGAAGAAGATATCCTTATTTATCCTATTCTTTATTTTTATCCTTGCATCCATAGGATTGGCTAAAGAGTCTGAGGAAGAGCTCAGGACATATCTAAGTGACATGAACAGGATAGTTATTGTTGTCGAAGATGCAATGCGGAATGTCAGCATGAATATTTTGCCGGCTAAAAATGCAGCAGAGAAGATATCAAGCAGTATAGAAAAGTTCGAAGTCTTAAAGGCCCCTTCGATATTTTTAAAGGACCACAATAACATGCTCACTGCATTTAAATTCATGAGGGACGGGTTGAAATTATATTCGGAAAGCGAGAGAGAAAAATCTGTGGCGTTAGTGAAAGAGGGGGCAGTTTTTTTTAAAAATGCCGGTCTAAGCATAAGGACAATAGCTGAACAGGAAGGACTGATACCTGTAAGACCAAAACCAAGCGAGGCTACAAAGCCCATATTGCCCCCTATTGCGCCTGCTCCTATCGCGATCGCGGGCATATCTCCTACGCCTTCACCACACATCTCGTCTCCTGACATTGAGACTGGTATTGTAATAGGCGAGGGAGATCTTTCCAGCGGCATTAACTTAATGGGCACCACATATACCACTAGTATAACTGCAGCATCTACTTCTCTGTTAGCTGTAATAGGTAAGATCGTTTCTATAGATAGAGATGGCGATTATTTTAGAGTTGCAGTTGAAGAAGATTCCGGAGAGATGTTAAAATTTGATGTTAAGCAAGGAGAATGCAGCATAATAATAGATAATAAACCCGCCAGCATAGACAGGATAGATAAGGGCATGGATTCCTGCATATTGTATGACCAAAGTACAGATAAAAATCAGGCAAAGTCCATCACTATATTAAAACCCGAGGATGTAGCTTTATTTAAAAGATCAATAGAATCAGCCACTGTTGTTCCTGCGGATTTAAAAGGTGGCCCTACCGAATAACACCTTGGATCATGTTGGATATCTCAAGACCTGAAAGACATCTTATCCTCGGCCTCATTTTCCTCGGGCTGTTCTGCACAGGCCTTTCATATCATCAAAAAATATCCTCCAATCTCATTGAGCAGATCGAGATCAAAGAGCGCCATAGAGTCATAGACATCAATACAGCCGGCGCTAACGAACTTGAACGCCTGCCTGGCGTGGGACCGGTTTTGGCAGGGGATATTATTGCCTACAGGGAGACCGCAGGGGAATTTAAAAACATAGAAGAATTAAAGAATGTAAAAGGCATCGGCGATAAAAAATTCGGAAAAATAAAGGACCTTGTGGTTATAAGTGAATAAAAGGCCTATTGCAGTAATCTGTGTTTTCTTTATATCCGGCATAATCCTGGCCAGATACCTGCCCTGTTCGATCAGATTCCTGCATCTATTCGCAGCTGTTTCGATTTTTATCCTGGCCTCTTTTATATTTTCCAGATACGAGAAGCTGTCCAATGCCTTCCTGTTTCTATCAATAATTTTCTTTGCAGCGCTTTTATATTTAAATTCCAATATCCTCCCGAATAGCCATATCAACCGATTTTTAGGAGAGGAAGGACTCAAGGCCAGCATCATCGGTACAATAAGAGGGCCTGCCCTTACACGAAGGCCGTATTTTGGCAAGATAAATTCAACATATCTGTTCGAGATCGAGGCGATAAAGCAACAAGCAACAAGCGACAAGAGACAAGGAGGCGCGTGGGTTAACGTAGAGGGATTTGCGCAGATCAGGATACAGACGGAAAGGGATTATGTATATGGGGATAGATTGCTTGTGAGAGGGGCGATTCGGAAACCTGATAGCGTAGCTGCAAAGCTTGCTTTGCCTACAGGTGCCTTGGGCAGAGCAAGCTCTGCGGCTACACAACGTAAAAAGCGCAGTTTTAACTACCGTGAA